>JAAZBV010000116.1 GCA_012513605.1 Desulfatiglans sp.
CAAGTAGTTACAAATTTGCGACCCCCTAACCATTTGATTTGTCAAGCAAATTCTACATCAACCTCTTTTTTTTATTTTATTTTTATTACCTTTTCTACCTGCAATTCCCTAACCGGAATTTATTGATCTGAAATTATTTTTTATATCAAGACTTTCTCCTCAAGTCAGTTTCTTCTATTAATTTCATATAGTTATAGATTTTTTATTTTTCAATCAGCCAATTATACTTCTGGCCCTGTTTTTGCTTTATAAATCACTAAAAACAAAACAGGGGGGAAATATGACAGGAATGAACTCTGAACATATATACAGGAAAGAAGATGTAGAAAAGGCCTATGACATGGGTCTTGAAAATGCCATTATGGTTCTTGAAAAATCCATCGGGCTATCGGTAAAGGGCCAGAGGGAGATGCTGAACTTGCTTAAAAGGATGCGCAATGAGAACAGGCTCAAACCATTTTTCCAAAAGGATTTTGTAACAGGATAATTGCCCATAATTTTTATCAGTTGAAAAATGGCCATAAAGTGAATAATAAGACCTCTAATTCCTATTAAAAATGAGGTCAGGGATTCAGGTGCGGAAGAGCAGAAAATTTATAATCACAGGCGGCCCCCATTCAGGAAAATCAAGCGTCATATCCTTGATTGAATCAAGAGGCATACAGGTGTTGCATGAAACAGCAAGGCTTATCATCATGGAGGATCAGATGGAAAGGGATGCTGACCCCTTATTCAAACAGCTATACCCCTGGGAAGACCAGCAGATATTCTGCCGCCGCTGCCATGAAAGACAAAAGGAGAGGGAAAAGGGGTTAAAAGAGGGGCTTGCTGTGCTGGATCGATCAATCATAGATAACCTCGCTTATGCAGTTGTAGCAGGGATAGAGCTTGATAAAATCATATACGCTGATATTGCTGCTGCCCATTATGAGAGGAAGGTATTCTATTTTGAGCTTCTCGATCAATATACTATGGATGACCAGAGAAAGGATACCCCCGAACAGGTTAATTCGGTTCACAGGGAGATATACAAGGCATACAGTGGCCTGGGTTTTGAGATGATAACCGTGCCCATCTTTTCCACGGATATGGATATAAATATCCAAAAACGCTCAGACATGGTGCTTGACCATATCATAAAAACACCTCAATCAAGTCCAGTCGCCATTTGACATTTTTAAAACCGATCTATATAAATACGCCCTGCCATTTTGCTGGCATTAGAAAAATATTAATTAGATCCGCTACTCTTCATAAAAAGGAAGGGGTGGAGGAATAAGGAGTAAGAAATGTCCTGTGAAAAGAGCCCGAACCAATTTTCGGGGGCTGAAAGATATGTGCTGGATGATGAACTTGCAGAGATCATAAATATCACAATGGCCCTAGAGATGCCACTCCTGTTAAAGGGTGAACCGGGCACAGGCAAGACAATGCTTGCCCATGCCATTTCTGAATCACTCAATATGAGGCTTATTGTCCTCAATGTGAAGTCAAGCATGAAGCTGGTTGATGCACTGTACCAGTATGACACACTCACCCGCCTTAATGACAGCAGGTTTGGCGATTCAAAGAGGGATGTGAGTAACATCGAGGAGTATATCAGGATGGGCAGGATCGGCCAGGCGTTTACAGCGGGTGAAAAGGTCGTTCTCCTGATAGACGAGATAGACAAGGCCGATACAGATTTTCAGGATGACATGCTGGATGTGCTTGACCAGATGGAATTTGATATCATGGAGATAGATAAAACCATTAAGGCAAAACACCGCCCTGTTATTATAATTACATCGAACGCTAAAAAGGACCTCTCTGACCCGTTCCTTGGACGCTGCAATTTTCATCATATCGCCTTTCCTGAACCGGATATGATGGAGAAAATAGTAAGGGTGCATTTCCCTGACATAGATAAGGAGCTGCTCCAGAACGCGGTAGAATCATTCTACAGGCTAAGGGAGATTAATGGCATAGAAAAGAGGCCTGCCACAAGGGAGCTTATCAACTGGATAAGGGCCCTGCGCTCTGACCCTGATTTCAGGGCAAAAGACCTTGTGAAGGGCAAGGCCCCATACCTGGGAATTCTTTTTAAAAAGAGCCCGGATTATGCAGTGGCAAGGAATGTGAGGATGAGATAAGGCACAAGGTACAAGGCGCAAGGCACAAGGAAAGACATTCCCTGCGCCCTGCACCCTGAGCCTTGAGCCGGTTGATCGAAGCTACAAGGTTATAAATTTTGACATAGCCAATTAATAAGAATTTAAATCGGAGTACCACCCTTGTTCACCACCTTCTTCTATACCCTTAAAAATGCCGGCATACCGGTTTCGCCCACATCCTTTCTCAGGCTGCAAAAGGCGTTAACTATGGGTCTTGTCAGTTCTCTTAATGACTTTTATACGGCAGCACGCACAATACTGGTAAAGAGCGAGAGATACTTTGATCTTTATGATCAGGTCTTTGCCCACCACTTTGAAGGTGCGGAACTGAAAGACCCGGATGAGGCCATAATATCTGATATGGCAAGGGCGTTACTTAATGAATGGTTAAAAAACCCGAAAGAGGTGGCAAATGCCCTTGGCATTGATGAATCAAAACTCAAAAACATGACACCTGAAGAGCTTATAAAATATTTTATGGAGAGGTTGAAGGATCAGACAGAGGAACATCACGGCGGGAATAAATGGATAGGCACTGGCGGTACATCCCCTGTTGGCCATTCAGGTTATCATCCGGGTGGCATGAGGGTGGGTGGCATATCAAAGAACCGGTCTGCTGTAAAGGTTGCAATGGACAGGCGCTATCGTGATTATTCTCAGGAGGGCCCCATTACTCAAGCCCAGATGGGTGAGGCCCTTAAACGACTCAGGAACATGGTACCTGAAGGGCCAAAAGACCAGATAAATATTGATGAAAGCATATACCGCACCATGAAAAATGCAGGGGAGATCGAGATCGTATTTGATAAAAGCCTGAGGGACAGACTCAAGATCATACTTGCAATAGATAATGGCGGCTGGTCAATGGAGCCCTACATTGATATTGTGCGAACCCTTTTCTATTATTCAAGGGCGCAGTTCAAGGATATAAAGACCTTCTTTTTTCACAATACGATCTATGACCGTCTGTGGGAAGACCCTTCAAGGATGAGAAAACCCTTTCCGGTTAATGACCTTGTAAAGCTTGACCCGGAAACAAGGTTTATCATTGTTGGTGATGCCAGCATGGCCCCATATGAACTCATGGCCCAGGACGGCTCCATATACTTTGAAGAATATTCCGGCATGCCGAGTTACAGGAGATTAGAGTTTATAGCAGACACATTCCCCCACAGTGTATGGCTCAACCCCAGACTTGAAGCCCACTGGTCATATACCCATACCATAGGCATGATAAGGGAGATATTTCCAATGTTTGAACTCACCCTTGACGGCCTTGAAAAGGCTGTGACCTACATGATGCATAAGAGCTGATCCCTTTTTAACGCAGCGCAGCCTTGATCTTTTCAGTGGTCTCCTTGATCTTATCCATATTTCCTGGCGTTATCTCCCAGCGTGCAACAGGTAGCGGAGGGGTATTCTCATATCTGGGCATAAGATGAAGATGGTAATGGAATACAGCCTGCCCCACGCTTTTGCCATTAAGCTGCATTGCCACAACACCTGTGGGTTTGAGCGCCTTTTTAATGGCATCCATTATCTTTTTTGATGCAAGATGAACAGCGACGAGGGATTCAGCATCTATCTCCCACAGATCCTGTGCATGCCTTTTGGGGATAACAAGGGTATGCCCTTCTGAAATAGGGTTTATATCCTCAAAGGCATATACATTCTCATCCTCATATACCTTGAAGCTCGGTATTTCACCTTTTATTATTTTACAGAAAATACAATTTTCCATTTTTATCCTCCTTTTACAAAGGGTGTTACAGGGTCACATCCCCTGTATTTTTATGATACCGAGGATATAAAAAGTTTATGATAATTACAAGAGGTGAATAGTATTGTTGAGATGTGGTATGACGATCTTGATTCATTCAAAAGGGCAATGGATTTTATACATTCGGATGCAGGTAAAGAGCTTGTAATAGATGGTGAAAAATTTATCGAAATGAGGCACGGGGGATTCTGGATCGTAAAAGAGCATGTTATCCTTGATAAGATAAAGAAATGAGAGATAAGCATGTAACTTCGTCTCAAAAATAACGACTATCCCATAGAAAGGGCGCAAGGCTTCAGGCGCAGGGCGCAAGGAAAACATAATTATTTTGTATGGGCACCTGCCTGGCTCGCCGTAGCTTTAGCGAAGGAGGCTGCATGCAGTGAAAGGTTCCAGAGGGCATTAATCCGGTATTCAACTTTTCACAGAGGATCAATATGGCTCAAAACAATAAAGTAAAGGTTATCTCATTTTTATTTATGATTATCCTTGTTGTGCTTTTAAATGGCTGCAAAGAACCTGTGGAGTTACAGAGCAAATGGCTTGATAGAAGGATTGTAATTGATGGGGATGATATAGACTGGGCCAACTATCCATATTTTTACGACAAAAAGACTCAAAGCTGTCTGGGTCTTTATAATGACAGCGAAAATATCTATATCCATTTCCAGACAATGGACAGGGACATACAGAAGCAGATTGAACGCATGGGGCTGACTATCTGATTTAATAAAGAGGGCAACAAGGAAAAGGAGGTCGGGCTCTGCTTTCCTGCAGGTGGCGGCCCTGGCAGATTCGGTGCGTCTCCCAAAAGAGATAACAATATGCCCGGGCCATCTCCAGAGATGCCTGAAGAGATCTCGGCTCATCCGGCCGAAGAAATGGAAGTTAAGGAAATGTCCGCTTCAAAGATAACGCCCCGTGGCCCCATAATGGATGCTATGTTAAAGATCATGACAGGCGAAGAGGATGAAGGTTATGCATGTAATCTTGAAAAGGCAGCAAAAATGGGTATAGAGGTAAAGAGCAAAATAGATGATAAGAACAGGTTTATCTATGAACTTAAAATGCCTTTTGTTGAAAAAGAGAACACCGCCTTTTTTATCACACCCTCTGCCTTAAACCAGATAGGCATGGGTATAATGACCGAAGGGATGAAACGGGGTGGCCCGCCTCAGGGAATGGGTGGAGGAGGTATGGATAGAGGCGGAAGAGGAGGCGGTGATATGCCTGGTGGCGGTGATATGGGTGGTCGAGGGCCTATGGGAGGTGGCATGGGCGGAATGGGTGGCGGTAAAGGCGGAGGGCTTGGTGGCCCGATGGGCGGTTCAGATAAGGGTTCTCTGGAGATATGGTTCAAGATTACCCTTGCGCCAAAACCAATAGGCGATATGAATTAGCTGACCGCTGATCGCTGACTGCTGAAAGCTATACCTCCAGGTCATTAACAATATCTAACAGTGGCGTAATATGTTTGTGGGATATCTCTCCAAGTAGTGTCCTAAGAGACTTTAATGCAACCGGGATATATTTTTCAAAATAGGTTTTTCCCTGCCTTATGGATAAGAAGGAGTAGGCTCCCAGTGCCTGAAGGAGCCGCATGACTGCAATATATAAAAAATACCTTTCAAATGTTTCATAGGCGCTGGGGTTTGTTTTCTTCAGCAATGATGAGTATACGCTCTTGAGATAGCTTCTTTCATCTGTGGCTAGATCAACATAGGGGTCATAAAGAAGGGATGCAAGGTCATAGACAAGTGGGCCAAGCCTTGCACCCTGCCAGTCAAGTAGGGCAATCCCCTCATCCCGGCACATGATATTACGCGACTGAAAATCCCTGTAAAGCAGGAAGCCTTTATCCGCTTTGTCCGCCTCCGCTATTATATATTCAAATGATTCATCCAGCACGGAAAGATCAATATTCGTTTTAATATAATCTCTTAAAAATGCATCCCTGAAATACCATGCCTCCTTTTCTCTCATGAGCGCTGCATCATAACAGGGGGTCTGACAGCACCATGATGTATCAAAACCTTCTCTCCCTTTTACCTGTAGTTTCAGGAGGGTTTCAATTACATCCTCATATAAAGCTATCCTGTTATGGCTGCTGCCTTTAAGTGCCTCCTCCTGAAGGGTAATATCTCCCATGTCTTCCAGAATAAAAAACCCCTTATCAAGGTCATGCCTTATGATCTGAGGGAGAGGCAGGCCCTTTGAGCGTATGTGGTTTCCTATCTTAAGATATGCATAGTTCTCTTTTTTGAGAAACTCATCATTGGGCGTGTTCTGCATAAGGATAAAGGTTTGTTTTGCCTCCGCAGGTTTAAGCCTATGGAAGAGCCTTTTTGAACCGTCACCTGCAATGGGTGATATTATATAGTTTTCTACCGGGAGACCGGATTCCTTTAAAAAGGATTTTATAAAATTTGTTCTTTCAGTAATATTTTTCATATCTACCATAATTATCTTTTTTTACCCTGAGCCCTGAGCCTTGTACCTTTAATAATATACCGGTTTTAAAATCAACATAAATTTGACGCCCCATATTCAAAAAAAATGACGTTTCCTGCCAAATATTTCTCCTTTGCTGTCAGCTCTTTTCCTCTGCATGGTCTTAAAGTTAATATTTCTATTAATAATCAATGAGATACAGTAATTTCCCTTTGCTTCAAAACTGGCCATAAAATTTAGCCTTCAAGGGTATGCTTTTTGCAGAATCATAGCCGGGCAAACCATGTTTTAACCTTTTATGAGATTAGTATGGATATATATGTAGCCAGGCAACCCATATTTGATCAGAAGAAAAAGATATTCGGTTATGAGCTGCTCTTTAGAGACAGCATGGAAAACCTGTTTTCAGGTATTGATGGAAATGCTGCAACATCAAAGGTGCTTTCAAACAGCTTCTTTAATATAGGTATGGATAAACTTATTGGCAAAGGGGTGGCCTTTATCAACTTTACAGAAGAACTTCTCGTTAACCAGGTACCGAAACTCTTTTCCAGCAAGCAGCTTGTTATTGAGGTTCTTGAGGATGTAAAGGCGGAGAAAGCAGTGGTTGAATCATGCATTGAGCTGTCAAAGCTGGGTTACACAATCGCCCTTGATGATTTTTCCTATAGCGAAGCCCTCATACCCCTTATTGAGGTTGCAGATATCATCAAGTTTGATTTCAGGGCAACACCTCCTGATGAAATTTCGAAATCCATGGATAAACTGAGCAAATATGACCTCATGCTTCTTGCTGAAAAGGTTGAGACGCATGAAGAGTTTAATCAGGCGCTTGAAATGGGTTTTAAATACTTCCAGGGCTATTTTTTCAGCAAGCCCGAGGTGATTGAGGGGAGGGATATCTCACCTGCAAAGATAAACCTGCTCCAGATCATGGCAGAGGTAAACCAGCCTGATTTTGAATTTTCAAAGGTGGAGGAGATCATATCAAAGGATGTCTCCCTTTCATATAAACTGATGCGATATATCAACTCGGCATATTACAGGCGGGTTAATGAGATATCATCTATTAAACAGGCCATATTAATGCTCGGTGAAAGAGGGATAAGAAGCTTTCTATCCCTTATTGCAATGGCAAAACTCTCAGACAACAAGCCTGATGAGCTGATACGCACATCGGTAATAAGGGCTAAATTCTGTGAATTGATGGCAAGATATTTAGAGTCATACAAGAATGCATCAGAGCTTTTTACCCTTGGGATATTTTCATCCATTGATGCCATCCTTGATGACACAATGGAAAATGTCATGGCAAAACTGCCCCTCTCTGAAAACATCAAGGATGCCCTTATAAAGAATACTGGTGAATTATCCTACTGCCTTGAAATGGCAAAGAGCTATGAAAGGGGCGACTGGGAACAGCTTAACGAACTTGCAAAGGATCATAAGGTTAATCAGGAAAAACTCCCCCAGTCTTTTCTTGAGGCAATAACCTGGGCCGATGCTATAACCGAAACTTGATTTTTATCAATAATTGTACCTTACAGCAATGAAAACATTTGTATTTTCTTGAAACTGTCCAAAAAAGGTATGCGGATTTTCTCCCCCAAATATATTTGCCCCCACTTCGCCTTTCAGGTCGTCTGTAAATTTATAGCTGATATTGGGCCTTATGTAAAAATCCTGATCAGATGGAGAGTAGTATGTGAACAGTGAGCATGTAAGATTCTGATTCAACAATAATCTGGTAATTCTTAATGTAAAAAGATGGCGATCCTCATCAGCCACTGGAGCGCCTGGAGCAAGTGTATTCAGATATGCATCATGATCCATCATATGCTCAAGATAATACTGAAGCCCCGCAGTAAGGTCTGATGCAACCATTGGGAGATCCTGCTCATAGCCCAGTAAAAAGCGAAACTGGCTGTTGTTGATAAATGGATTATTTCCATTGCTGTCATCCCGCGAATCATAATAGCCTGCCTCAATGTTTCCTATGCCTTTGCCTGCCTGCCCTCTTATGCTTGCGCCATATACATTAAGCCCAGGGAATATGTGTCTTAATGTGGATGGGTCCATTCCACCAGGGCTTTTCCAGTAACCATGATAGCCATAGAGTGCGACCTCATTGCCATTTATATTTTTTGAAAACCTCACTGCCACTTCATAATCATTAAGCCAGTTATCAGGTCTTTCTGGATTAATTATGCTGTCTCTCCCTGCTGTGCGGTAACCGTTCCAGTATGAGAGTCTTTCGCCAGTGATATACCTGTCAGGATCAAACCTTGGTGAAAATACAATATCCATATTGATTATTCCGGTATAGATACCGGCCTTGACTGCATCTGACGGCGCCTTGAGGTACTCAGTGTCCCTGCCCAGAAGAAATGACTGCCAGTCCTTTGGAAACATGTCATTTATAAAAAGCAGATCACCGGTTCCCCATGTGAGTATCTGGCGGCCTGCCTTTATGTCCATAATATCAAAAAGAGAAAATGAGGCGGACAGCTCCCTCAGATCAATGAACCCTTTGCCCTTTTCAAGGTGAACTGAATGATCCTCAGCCACAGCATCATAGTAAAAATCAGTGCTGTTCCTGATCAAGAACCTGCCAAGCTGCTTTTCTGTCTTGATCTGGAGCCGCATTTCACCAAGTGATGTATCCTTTTGATAGGGATCATTGTAAAGCCTGATGCCGCCCCGCACCTCAATAAATCCTGTCACTGAAGGGAGCAGGCCTTTGCTTGCATCTTTTCGGGGAGCGGTTATGTCAGATGAGGCACCGGACAACAATCCCCTTGGAAGGGCAGGGGCTGAGTTATTGCTTTCAGATGAGCTTTTTGATCCAAGCCCTGCGGGGAGGCCCGGCTGCGCTTTATTATCCGACTGTTGAGATGCTCTTCCCAGCCCCATTGGCAGAAGAGGGGCTTCGTCTGCGTATAGATGCTGAACCAATAGCATCAATATTAAAATTGAAAGAATAAAAGGCAATTTAATTTTCATTTTTCCATACCTGATAAAGATGATAAACTCATCGTGCCTGTACAAACGGGAGCCCATGGTGCTTTACAAAAAATAGATTCCCGCCTCCGAGGGGATGATGTGCTATGAATCTTAATTCAATAACATTAGGCACCCCTCCCCCTAAAGAAAAGACTGAATATTTAAAACCTGTTCACATATTTCATATTTAATCATTTTAAAAATTCCCTTGGCGGCCTTTTCAGATATCTCTCTGTGAAGATATCCTCAGTAAGCCCGATGTTATATCTGACATCCGAATATTCAAGTATTGTATATCCATTTGATTTAAGGTCTGTCATCTTTGACTTTGTAACAGTGGGGTATCCCTGAATATTGTCCACTGCAAGCACTTCATAAACACGATATTTATTATTCTCCCTGTCATAGTAATCAATCTTGACAACAGTGAAGCTCTCTTTGTGTATCCACATCTCAAAATAGGCAAATTCAACCATATCAGGATTTTTTGGAGTATTCTTCAACACATAGTAATCATTTGTGGTATTTGTGAGTTCATGCGTATCATCATTGATATTTCTGCCCGACACATCCTCATAGTAAAAGTGTGAACCCACAAAACTTGTCCTCTTGTCGGTCGAGGATATCCTTTTAACAAGGTCAAGCGCAGGGAGATACATCCACCGGTCATCATCCTTATCAAGATTTTTCCAGACCAGAAATACCGTCTTGTTAACGTCGGCAGGCCTGTCAAAATATGCATATATCTTCTGCCCGCCGCAATATTCATCTCCTTCTGTGCCTTTAGGATCAGGCTGATCCCATCTTAAGATGGTGAGCCTTCTTTCACGGGTCCTGCCCTGGCTGTCATATATGGTCATATTTACTTTGGCCTTCCCGTCTGTGCCCTGGTAATAGGCCACCCTGTTTGTATTATCAACAATCTTTGCAACATCTTTAAGATCAGCCCCTGCCCCGTAAAGCACGGTACCGGAAACAAGAAATAGGAGCGTGGACAATAGTATGATAGTTAGTGGAAATTTAGTTTTGTTATCAGCCATTTTTAATATCCTCCTGTGTATTAATCATTTTGCATTTTTCACGTCTTGACATTAAACCGCATCCAAGGGCCATAATCGGAATGATTATAAGACCCAGCCATGTGTATAAGGACCATGATTCAGGGGCAAAGGAATAAAGCGTAAGGGTTATAAGCGCCACGAGTGCTATTGATGACACAAGACAGGCGGCAAGGTTACAGCATTGTCCTGCAACCGGTTTTGCTTTAAAAAGCCTCTTTTCAAACACCTTCATAAGGGCAGGTAAAAGCAGAAGTGTGCCAACCCCTGATACAAGAAGTATTGATGCCAGCAATACCCCAACGGTTTTATAGGGTGTAAGAGGGGCAAGGAGCAGCGGCAGGAAGCCCACAGCTATAACTACTATGTTTTTAGTTATTGCCCTTGCAGGCTCAGAAAACACTGCAGAGACTGTCTGTGCCCATGACATAAATGATGTATACATCTGTCTGCTTCTTTCAAGAAAATGTATTGCAAAGTCTACTGCAAGCCCCAGTGTCATGGAACTTAACACAGCCACAGGCATGTCATAGTCTTTTCCGATTATGCCGATTGCGCCGTAGATTGCGCCTATTGTAATGGTAAGGGGTATCATGGAGAGCAGGCCCCACAGCGCTGACCTGAAGAGCACGGTCATCATCAGGAATACAACCAGGAAGCTTCCTGCAAAGGCCTCAAGCATACCCTTAACCATCTTCTGCTGCCACACCACATTTATATATGTGAGTCCGAACCACTCTATATTCATTGGAACAGGAGGCGGATTATTCTCCAGAAAACCATTTATCTCCTCCACAACCGCTGTCATGTCTTTGTTGTCACCGCTCTTAAGCTGTATCCATATGCTGCTTTTTCTGTAGTCAGGGGTGACAAAGTGCCACAGGTCATCGGGCCTGTGGCTTGACTGATAACTCATCATGCACTGTGCTACTGAATTTGAACTGTCCGGAATACGGTAGTAATCATGGCTACCCTCAAAGAGTTCCCTGTGCACCGTCTTTACTATATCGCTGAGAGAATTGGACTTCCCGACAATATTTGTTTTGAGCAGGGCACCCTGAATATTTGAGATATAATCCAGCACCTTTGGGTCTTTAAATATCTCACCCCTCTGTTTTTCCTCCTCTATAAAAAGGGCTGCATCCTCCCATGTATATACCTCTTCATCACCCGCGCCGCCGAGCTTATCATCAATGAACTCGGCTAACCTATCATACACAGTATCGGGATTATCTGCCCTCTTTACCGCCTCAGCAGCAGTGTTTATAAGCTGCGCAAAAATATTGTCTGCATCAGCGTGGCCCAGTTCCTGAACCCTTTTTTCGGCCCTCGCCTTGAAACCATTAATGAAATCTGCTGCATCATATTCTTCATCTCCAGCAGTCAGGGCAAGGTAGGCCATGTATGTGCCGCCAAAATGTTTGTTCAATACCCTGTCTGCCACACGTATGGGGTGAGAGCTGGAGAACCATTTTACCGGGTTGTCATTTATATTAATCAGGCTCATTCCATATATGGAGATGATGATCAGCAGGACAATAATGGTAAGTATGGTTTTTGCCCGCCTGTAGGTAAATTTGCTCAGACTGATCAGGAACCTGCCGGTTAATGTTGATGCCTCGTGTTCGTCGGGTGCGTGGATTGCACCGAACTTTTCAAGTGTTTCAGGTTTAAGGAACATTACATATGCAGGAATAAAAATAATGGTCAGGACCCAGGCGACCATGATACCAAGGGCAACATATATACCGAATATCTGCACAGGAGGTATTGGCGTAAGAGCAAGCGATAAAAAGCCTGCGGCAGATGTGAGCGAAGTGTATAGCATGGGTGTGAACAGATCATCCATGACCCTTATCATGGTCTGTCTCCGGCTCTTTGTCTGCTGGTAGAGTTCAAAGAACTCACTTATAATGTGTATTGAGTCAAGCACTGCAATGGGCATAATAAAGATAGGGATCATGCTGCTCATTATGTGTACCGGAAACCCGGATATGATGAGGGCACCCATGGTAATTATTACCGACACCATGGCGACGATCATAGGAGATATTATAAGGACAAGTTTGCGGAAAAAGAGCAGCATGAGTATGAAAATGACAATCATGGCAGCGGGCGCAGAAACCGCCATCTGTATAAACATCTCCACTCCAAAAGTATCTTCTGCTACAGGAAGGCCTGTTATGTGGTACTGGTCATCACCATGAAATTCCGCCACCTTTTTCTGGATGGCTGAAGAGACCCTGTAGCTCAGCTCTTTATGTGTAAGAGGTATATAAATGGCCAGTGCTTTGCCATCCTCCGATACCAGGGTGCCGTTTAAAAAAGGTATGTTCTGGGCCTTTTCACGGACAGCTATGGCCTCTTCCCTTGTTTGAGGGGGTTTGGGCATGAGCCATTCAAACTTTACTACGCCAGGCCCTCCCTGTTCGATATTGTCCACTGTTGAAGGGGCAATAAGGTCTACCTCAACCACTCCCCTTTCTTCGCCATCTTCTGTCCAGGTAAGTGTCTTAATAAAATTTGTAAGTTCATAGATATTGGATAGTGTTTCAAGATTAAATACGCCATCAGGGTGCTTATCATTGACAACGCCTACAACAACCATGTCATAGAGCTGCAGATCCTTTTTCATACTGTCATTGAGCACCCTTACCGGCTCATCCGAAGGAAGCATGTTCTGGGGATCAGTGTCAACCCTTAATGGATTCAGGAAGGGGAATGTCTTCGGAAAAACAGATGGAAGGGCCGCCAGCAGGATAACAATTAGCGTTATGAGCACCATGATTGTTGTTATCAACCTATATTTTCTTATGGAATAACCTGTTATTTTGTCCTTTATTTCCATTTTGGTCCCCCTCCTCCGGTATTTAAGATTTGAAATTTCAGATTTCAAATCTTAAATGATAATTTTTGAATCTTGAATTTTGAATCTTACATCCCTTAACCTTGTGCCTTGCACCCTATTTTACACACACCTTTCTAACCTGCTGAATATCTGTGAGGCCAAGGAACACCTTTCTTATACCATCCTGCATAAGGGTTGTCATACCATCCTTGATGGCCTGCTCCCTTAATGCCTCCATCTTTGCCTTCTCCTGAATGAGATTACGCATGCGATCTGTACCATCGAGGAGCTCAATAATACCTGTCCTGCCCTTATAACCTGTATTATTGCATTTTTCGCATCCCTTTGCCCTGTATAGTTTAAGGTCATCTGTATAGGCAGTGCCGAGCGCATCAAAATCACCCGCATATGCCCTTACAAGGTCATCGTATTCCTTTTTATCAGGGTGATAGGGCTCCTTGCACGCCTTGCAGAGTGTCCTTACAAGCCTCTGTGCAAGTATTCCCAGGATGGCATCGGCGAAATTAAAGGAGTCCATCCCCATATCGAGGAGCCTTGTGATGGTCTCGGGCGCACTGTTTGTGTGGAGTGTGCTGAAGACCAGGTGGCCTGTAAGAGATGCCTCTATACCGGTCGAAACAGTCTCATGATCACGCATCTCACCAACCATGATCACATCAGGGTCTGCCCTCAAAAATGAACGCATGGCAGCAGCAAAATCAAACCCGATTTTTGGCAGCACCTGCACCTGTCTTAACCCCTTCTGGGTGATCTCAACAGGATCTTCTGCTGTCCATATCTTTGTATCCGGTTTGTTTATATAATGTAATGCAGCATGGAGAGTTGTGGTTTTACCGCTCCCGGTAGGTCCAACAACAAGGACTATCCCGTATGGTTGTGAAATAAGATGGGTGAACAGCTTATAATTTCTTTCACTAAAACCCATTGCATCAAGCGGGATAGGTTCGCCCGCAGCGAGGATACGCATTACAACATCCTCTTCACCGCCAACAGTTGGGATTGTTGCAACCCTGAGTTCTATATCAAGCGAGGCGAATTTTTTGAATTTGATCTTGCCGTCCTGGGGTTTTCTTCTTTCAGAAATATCAAGCTCAGACATGATCTTTATCCTGGATACGATCGCCCTTTTATAATGATACGGTATGGTCTGATATTTAGCGCAAGACCCGTCTACCCTGAATCGTATCTCAGCCCCTGACTTTCCAGGGTATGGCTCAACATGGATATCCGATGCATTCTTTTTGTATCCGTCTGTTATGATCTTATTTACAAGCTGGACAATAGCGCTGTCATCCTCTGTCATCATCTCGGTTGAGTCATCATCAGCATCAACTGCATCAGTATCAAGTTTTGCCATGATATCATGTATAGAGTCGCTCTCCACAACCTGGGGGGTGCCGTAAAAGTAATCAAGAAACCGGATTATATCATCCCTTAAACCCACACAGAACTCATAGGTCGCTGCCTGTATAAGGCTCTTTATGCTGTCAACCTTGTCAAGGCGCTGTGGGTTATCTATGAGTATCTTCACCCTGCCCCCTTCCCTTGATAGCGGCACCCATAAATTGTTTTTAAGGTAAACATGTTTGAGCCTTGCAAGAAGATCACCGGGGATCGGAAAATTGCTGTCATAGGGCACATAGTCACAGCCATAGAATTCACCCAGGGATTTCCCAATATCATTTTTCTTCACCTTGAAGTCATTAATAAACACGGTTTCAATTGAAACCTTCTGTTCCCTTGCCATTATAATGGCCTGTTCAAGCTCCTTTTCTGTTATCAGGCTGTTATTTATCAAATAGTCAAACCGCGTCTTTTTCCGGGTTTTCTGGACGAGTTTTATCTGGTTATAAAAGGCAATACCCAGCACCTTGGCCATTTCAATCGCAGAATTCTGGTCTTCAAGGGTAAACCTGTCGCCATTGTTTTTGTTTATAAGCTGGAGCACACCGATAATTGTATTCTTGAAAAATATGGGCACAGTGAGTACCTGCTTTGTCCTGAAGCTGTTTTTTTCGTCCCAGCTCCTGTCAAAGGTGAGCGCCCTGTTGATCATGGATAGTTCATGGCCGTCATAGGCGTTTAATATGTTTGTCACCTGCGCATTATTGGCGGTGTAGCCGGCTATGCTCTCATTGTTTATGGGCACTCGGATCTCTTTTGGTGTGGCGCCTCCTGCCTTAAGACGCTGGTAAAGCTCCTTTCTTTTATGATCAATCACATATATGCTGATCCTCTCTGTATTAAAGAGGCTCAGGATCTGGCTGTTAAGGTTGAGAAATATCTCATCCATGTCCCTTGCGGAGTGGATCTGGTTGGCAATGTCGTTTAGCGCCTTGTAGTAAGATAACTTTTCTTTTTGAGCTGTAGTGTCCTTTGTTTCGTCTGACATGGCAGTTCCCCTCACCGTGTTAGAAAACCTGTTGAAAAACTACACTAAAAATACTTTAGAATTGCTGCTAACAATCAATAATATTTTTTTCATGAACCAGTGATTTTCACCCTGTAAACTGCCAGAAATAATAGTTTATTTAAGCCAAAAATAAAAGGTAAAAAGAAAAGCTCCTTACCTCGCTTCTGATTCTCCTTGCTGGCTAAGTTCCATGTCAGGAAATAACCCAAAACCTGTTGACAATACATAAACCATTTCTGATAATGCTCAGGTCTTTTCAGTTTAAGCCTTGTTGGATTGCTTCGCTTAATCCAACCAACGATTCAAATTTTTATGCGCTCGAAGTGGGTTCCTGATGCCTGACCTAATACCAAAACATGGCGGTTACCGGAAGCTTAAAAGCTTTCAGATCGCACAACTGGTATATGATGTGACAGTGCGGTTCTGTGATAAGTATATTGATAAGCGCAGTCGCACCCATGATCAGATGGTACAGGCAGCGCGTTCCGGGGTTCAGAACATAGCGGAGGGCTCACAGGCATCCGCGACCTCTAAAAAGACCGAGCTAAAACTTACTCAGGTGGCAAGGGCCAGCCTTGAAGAGCTCAGACTGGACTATGAGGATTATTTAAGACAGCATGGGCTAAAACTGTGGGAGAGAGAAAACCCTTTAAGACAGGAGCTTATTGATAAGAGGTGTCAGACTGCAGATGAACTTGCCTCATGGGTTGTGGAAGTAGCTAAGAGGGGTGGACAGGATGGACAGAAAGTACCAGATGGACAAAGTCCAATAATGTCCACAAAGTCCACAGGGTCCAAACTGTTCAGGATTTTTCAGGAGCTTTCAGCAAACGCTGCCCTTATCCTGATAGTTGTGGCAAATTCTCTTCTGGATCGCCAGGTTGAGAGGCTTGCCCAGGATTTTGAAAAAGAGGGTGGTTTTACAGAGAGGCTTTACAGGGTTCGGAGTGAAAAGCGGAGAAAAACATTTTAAACATTGAAAGGAAATATATGAAACATTTAATCTTAAGTATCTTATTATTTTCTTTGCCATTATTTGCATCTGTAACAGGTACAGACCAGAATAAGGAACCAACTGTAAAACCCAAAATTGACCAGCAGGGGCCTTCACTACATGACCGCATCTATTTTTTCCAGCACAGGTTGTTACCAGGCTGGACTTTTAATTCCGATGGCGCCTTTTATAAAGATCTAATGAGTGGCAATGTTACAAGGGTAAAGGCCGCTGCTACTGAGATGATTTCACCTGAATTTGCAGAAGGTATTTCAGTAAAACCAATGAGCGAATCTAATGGTGTTTTAATAACCTTTCCGAAACCAGATAATATGCCTGAGTGCTATTTTGTTTTAATTCGACAGGTAGATAAAAAATTTATGTATATAACATACGAAAAAACTATGGATATTTCTAATGAGGGCTTGATAGGGGCCGTGTGTGGCTGGTCTTCTGAAGGCACACATAATAATTATGGTTTTCAGAAATACACTGACCCTGACAGTTTTGTATCTGATGCTTTAAAGATACAACAGTAAGACCTGGGGATGCCTCTACTGATTTTTCCCTTGCGCCTTGAGCCTAAAGCAACTATAGGCATTAGTCTAATCACCTTATACTCTTTATCTCAAAATAGCGCTGAAGCGGTTTCAACCCATTTTTCCCCCTGGCGATCTCCCTCTTCAAATAGGCGACTATCTCACACTGCCCCTCAAATGAAAGCCCGTTGATCCTCTCCATGATATCTATGAGGGTATCAGGATCTATCTCAAAGGTTTTATTAATGCTGCTGCCGGTTGAATCAGCCCGGAGATCACGCTTCATAGCCTGCTCCATTTCTTGAATCTGGCCTATACTATGTTAAAACAGGAGAGTTATCAACCAAAGCCTGTTAAATAATTTCAGATAAGGGTTAGTTTTTTTCACTCTATTTACAATAACAAATGTCAGGCATAGTATCGCCACGATTAACCAATAGGGGTCAATAAAAATAGCAAATAAATAATTTCATGAAGGAGAGTCATGAAGCGCATAATAAATATCATCTCTATATTAACTATGATTTTTCTTATTCCCTGCATTACCCTGGCAGCGAGCGACCCCAATGATAGACCCGGCAACAAGGACCCTGACCTTTTTTCCCGCATGCCCGGGTTCCATATTTATCTTTCTGAAATATTAGATTTTGACCGGTATGAATTTGCAACAGGGGCAGGTAAAACCGAGGTAGTTGAGGGCCGAAGCACACTTATAAACTATTATGCAAATGATGGGATTACCCCGCCCAGCGGACTTCAGGTTGTTCGTAATTATGTTAATGCGGCCAAGGCTATAGGCGGGAAAGAGGTTTATGGCTTTGAAGACGGCGGCACCCAGTATTCGATCATCCAAGTGGTTAAGGATGAGATGGAGGTGTGGGTAGAGGTCTCCGGGGCTGATAATGGAATGTATAATTTCAGGATGATTGAAAAAAAGCTTATGAAGCAGGATGTGGTGGCAAACGCAGAGGCCATGTCCGGCAGTATCAAGGAGACAGGCAGGGTGGCGGTGTATGGGATCTACTTTGATACAGGCAAGGCAGAGCTTAAACCCGAATCAGAACCGGCCCTAAAAGAGATAGTAAAGATGCTCAATATGGACACAAACCTTAAGGTTTATGTTGTGGGCCACACAGATAATGTCGGGCAGTTTAATTACAATGTAAAACTCTCACAGGAGAGGGCAGCCTCAGTGGTAAATGCCCTTACCACTAAACACAGTATTGCCTCTGCAAGGCTTACTCCATTTGGGTGCGGCCCTGTATCGCCTGTGGCATCCAACAAGACAGATGAGGGCAAGGCCAAGAATCGCCGTGTAGAGCTTGTTGCGCAGTAATCCAATCAGCTTTCAGTAAAAATATCTTTCTTTACCTTTTGCTGAAGGCTGATTGGCTATTTAGTAAACTTCCCTGACCATGCCAATTTCTTTTTGTATATATCCTCAACAGAATAATAGCCTCCAAGTCTTTCGCCATACTCCTGTTTCTTTGCCTCTTTTATGGATTTTACTGCCTCATCAATGCTTTGTTCCACTGCACCCGAATACTTACAGCCCTGTTTTGTTGATGCCTCAATTGAGACACTTGCAGTACCTCCAAAACCATTCTTAAAATCCTGTTTCACACCTGCTGAAAAATTGGAGTCCCTGACCTCTCCACCTGGGCCAAAGGTGAGTTGACCTCCTACTGATAATGAGGTGTTATTTGCCGATACCCTTAACCCGGTTGCAGCAGTAACAGAATAGTCCTGCACAACCCCCTGTCCGTCCATGGTAACTGACGAGCTCAGGTCAAAATATGCGCCCGCCTGTATCCCGCCCTGCTTGGCCCCAAGCGTAAGCTTTATGCCCTGACCATAGGTGCCTGTGCCTGTAAACTCGCTTACTGGCTGTGATAAAAAGATCTCCGGTGAACCGGGTATGGGGAGTTTCATATTGAACTTTACTGTAGTTCGCGCTGGCGACATGCGGCACTTGAAAAAGAAATAATTAAAATCAAAACCATATCCGTCTATCTTTTTAAATAGCGGGGTTGATTCGGGTATCTCTCCTGAGTCAAATACCTTTTTAGCTGCCTTGTTGGCCTGTAACAGATCATTTTCCTCTTTCCTCCGCTCCTCTGCCTCCATCTCCCTCTGTTGAAGCAGGGATGCTATGTCACAATTACAGTCCCACTCATCATGGTACTCAAATGAGCTGTGCGCTGCGCCCACTATGCTCAGTGAATAGACCATGGCAGAATATATGGACTGGCGCACCTCAGGGTCGCTTATAAGGGCAACATGCCTGATAACATCATAATAGTATGCCTCTATGGTAGGCTTTATCTTCTGCGTGTAGTTAATAGCAGTGAGGTTTGCCGCTGACCCGAATGCGACCTCTGCTGCATTGTTGCAGGAGTTGAAATAGGCAACATGGATATTATGCTCCCTCAGCTTCCACTCCGCACTGTTCCCTTTTTCCCCTGCCGCCTTTTTCTGCGCATTAAACTGTTCATACTGTTTATCCCTGATCGCCTTTGCCTCTGTGATCTTTTTCCGGTATTGTTCCAGTATCTCATTAAGGACGCGGTGGAGACGCCGGTTTACCGAATGGAGATATCCCCTATAGAGATTGCTCTTTCTGTTATGCACCGCAAAGTTATGCTTCTGGATGATCACATTCATAGGGTCAGCATAATCATATGGATCAATCTGAAGGATCGCTATAGATGGGTCATACTGAGAAACCAGATCTGCAAGGCCGCTCGCATCGCCCTTTTTCATATCAGCCTTTGCTGCCAGTGCCTCTTTTTTCCAGTCACCCATCTTTTCCTTTATTTGTGACTTATCCACCTTTACATTTGGTTTCTTCTTCATATTCTTATATTTTTCAGGGTGTCTTGCCACATCGTTAAGATCAACATTCATGTCAACATCAATCCCAAGCCGTTCAAGCATCTTCATCTGATCCTGACCCAGCGAGGCAAATGAGGAGATGGAGTAACGCTGGAGCATATCTGCGAAATCCTTAACAGCGCTCTCTCCCTGGGGGCTGTTTATGGCCTTTAGCGATGCATACTGTGTAAGCTTCTTGATAGATGGGGCTTTGAAGCTCCCCTGCGGGGGCAGGCGTTCTACAAACCGGCGCATTTCAATAGCCTTTTCCTCATCTATCTGTGCCATAAAATCAGCGGCAGTGGCGATCGGCTCTGCGGTAATGGTCTTAATATTCTCTTTGTATAACTCTTCAGGAGAATCAATTGGCAGGTCCTTTGTCTTTTCAAGGGCCTTTGATGCCTTTTTTGCCACCATAAGGGTCTGAGGCCTGTCCAGATTTTCATCATCCAGTATGGCCCTCGCCTTGTCAGGTTTATTTATGGAATGAAAATAGGCAGCCATGCCAATAGCCGCATCCCAGGAAAATGGACTCTGCTTGCGCGCTGCCTGCATTAAAGAGCGCGCCTCATCCGGCCTGTTCATATCTATATAGAGGTTTCCAAGGTTGATCATGGAAACAAGGCTCGCATCAGTATATGCATTTTTGTCTATTGAGATGGAAAGGGGTAGAGATAAATGGCCTCTGCATCCTTCTGATATGAGTTGATCCCGGTTGAATTGGTTTTACCCTGCGACAGACTCTTCCCCGCGGTATATATGGCAGCAGCCATATTGTTTGCGTTTGCAGGGGCTTTGGGATCAAGTGCAAATACCGCTGTTGCATAGGCAATAACAAAATTTGGCCGGTTAAAATGGTTTGTGGCAGAGCTTACTGAAAATGAATAATCCCTTGCCATTAATGGGTTTAAATCCTAGCTGTCAAAGCTGGGGTTGAATGTGACAGCCCCCGTATATGCAGAAAGCTCATCCGGCCTGAAATTTTTGCGGGATGATGCGTTGTATGAGGCGGCAAGCTTTAATATGGCTGTCTGATCAGGGGCATCCTCCTTTTTAGGGAGTTTTACAGGAAGGGATTCCAGCTCTGCATTTACTGCCCTCAAGGCGCGGGCCTTTTCTTCAGGAGTGCGGAACTCTACATCAGAGAGAGAGCCTCCCCCTATAACAGGGGCCTCTTTATACTCAGGCTCCTGTGACATGAGCATGGGAAAGAGGTTAGAGGCAGGGTTTAATCCATCAGCGCCGCTGCCGGTACCAGCCTGAGCAGCCATATTTTCAAGCCCAAGCTCTTTTGTCAGGGCCTCAAACTGCCTTAAGCCCTCCTTTTCAGCGGCCTTGCTATCCGCCTCTATCTTCTGTGATGCAGCTTCTGTGGTGGGCATACCGACACACTCCATCCATCTTTTTCGTGCATCCTCTGACTTATCGGACAATGCCTTCATCCTCTACCCGAAAGCCTGCGCCTCAGCCTCGGACATCATGCTCTTACCTTCAAGCTCCATTCCCATATCCTGCATCTTTTGCAGTGCCTCGGCCATTTCCTCCCCGAACTTCTCACAATCCTGTGCGCTAAGGTCATAGGAAGGCAATAACCCGATAAGCAATAACAACATTAGAACCAGCGATTTTATCATTTTTTAAATCTCCATGTATCTCGTAGGATCAGGTATGCCTGCCTCTTTAAAACCCCTTTTTCTTATGATGCAACTGTCGCATGAGCCGCATGCAAGCCCCTTTTTTGAGGGGTCATAGCAACTGTGGGTAATAGAGTAATCCACCCCCAGCTCATTTCCACGCTTTATAATTTCCGCCTTTGTCATGCTAATAAGGGGTGTGTGTATTTTAAGTATTGTTTTCTTTTCCACCCCTGCCTTTGTGGCAAGGTTGGCCATCTTTTCAAATGCCTCTATATACTCTGGCCGGCAGTCAGGGTACCCGCTGTAGTCAACAGAATTAACGCCGATAAATATATCAGCGCATTCAATGACCTCTGCCACTGCAAGGGCATAGGATAAAAAGATGGTGTTTCTGGCAGGGACATAGGTGATGGGAATATCCTTTGCTATATCCGTCTCTGCCCTGCCCTTGGGCACATCAATATCAGCGGTGAGGGATGAGCCTCCTATTGTGCGCAGATCAATATTGATTACCTTGTGATCTTTCACCCTGAAAAACTCGGAAACCCTGCGTGCGGATTCCAGCTCAAATATATGGCGCTGCCCATAATTAAAGGAGAGGCTGTATATGGAATACCCCTCGCTCATGGCAATCGCCATTACAGTTGTTGAATCAAGACCGCCGCTTGATAAAACAACGGCCTTTTTCATGTTTGTCATGCCTGTGATCCCCTTATTCTATTTATGAGGATCATATATGCTATATAAAGATGAAAATCAAATGGACAAATCCCCAGAGCTACACATACTGCGTAACCTTTCTCTTTAGCGCCACCTCTTCCTTTAATATGGACGGGTGGACAGGTGGTTTTGCAAGGAGTATAAAGCCAAAGGCAATCGCCATTATCAATACAGAGACCTGGAACGCCGGGACATAACTGCCCATGATATCCCTCACATGACCCGCTATGGGCGCTGAAACGCCCCCTATAATGGTGTTAAACGGGGTTATATAGCCCATTATCTTTGGGTATTCGGATGTGCCATAATATTTTGGTATCATGTTTACCAGTACAAGGCAGTTTACCCCGAAGCCTACCCCGAAAAGTATTGAATAAACCAGCACGATTGTAAATGATGAGGCATACGGCGCAATAATCAGCCCGGCTATAAGTGTCGTGATCGAGCCAAGTGTAATATACTGCATATTTATCCTTACAGCCAGCATGCCTGCTGTGATCTGGGCTATTGTCATGGCGGTTGACATTACCCCTATTGATATCCCTGACAGGCCGGATGAGATTCCTATATCAAACATGTAGGTCACCTGGTGGGTCACAAACCAATTCATTATCATGTACTGAAATGTGTAAAAACCGATCAAAAGCCACAGGGTCTTTGTCCTGAATGCCTCCTTTACAGTAAAATCCACAGGGGTTGTATAGCTTTTTTTCCCTATGCTTGTATCATGCTTTATAACCTGGCCATTATTACGCGATCCGTCCGGTACCTGTCCAAGATCATGTGGCCTGTTTTTTACGAAAAGGGCGGGCAGGATTACACAGAACAACATTACAATGGCAGCCATGAACAGGAGGGTATGCCTCCAACCGATGCTGTTAATAAGATAAAGCACAAGGGGTGCGATGATCATCCCTGTAACCCCTGTAGCTGCAGTTGCTATACCCACTGCAATGGAGAGCTTTTTTTTGAACCAGTTATTGATGATGGTATTCATGGCTAGCACACCACCCAGGCTGAAGCCTGTCCCGACCATGAGCCCATACCCCACATAGAGCTGCCACTCCTCATTATAAAAGGCAAGCAACAGGAGGCCGCAAACATTTATGAGGTTACCTATGATTATCGCCTTTTTGCCTCCGAACCTCATGATAAAAAGGCCTGCAAGCGGGGCAACAACCCCAATGATAATCATATTGGCGGACTGCGCCCCTGAGACAATACCCCTGCTCCATGCGAAATCATTGACCCAGAAGGGCAGATAGATGCCAAAGGTAATCAGGAGCGAACCTGAAACCATGTTAAATAGAAAGAGCACACAGAGGTTTATCCAGCCATAAAAACCCTCGCTGCTCATCGCTTTTATTTTCATTTTTTTTGATCTCCCTTGTAAAATCCCCGGGCGATCTTGTACATCAATGCGAATCATCATTTATATTTAGATGGATGCGTTACTTTTTTCAGGATCGATCTTCTCCTGAGCCTTGTACAATTTTAAGGTTTCAGGGTATGATCATACCAATCTTCAAATGGATAAATCAGCTCACCCTGTTGAATATGGTTTTATTTGGCGGGATTATCTTTTCGGGCCGGTAAACCGGTCTTGATCCTGAAAAACAGATGTACGGATAGATAGTAAAATATATAAACGATTAAATCTAATCTGTTATGTTAATAGGTATCCGGAATTTTTCCGGGACTTACACCAATTTTAAATACCTGCTACCCACAAGATCACCTGGATTGCATAAAACTTAAGTTATAAATAATTCATTTTAAAATGATTAAAAATATAAAAACTAAATAAATAAAATAATTAACAAAAATAAATTATAAACAATCTTTAAGACAATTTAAAATGCTTCAATAATATTTTAGACAGCATTTGATAACAATCAAATCTGCATCTTTTCCGAATTAAAATCCCACTATACTGCTGCGGTTTTATAGGTTAACGAAGAGATATTGTCAACCCTTCATTGAACCAAAAATCGGCATACCCAATATGCAAGTTAATTGACTCAAACTCATTATCCATGTATAAAACCACCTCGGTTGCAGTATATAAAGCCATGGCTTATGCCGGGTAATTTAATTGAAAGAGAGAAATATAATATGGATAATTTTCTGGAAAAAGGGCCTAAAAACCCGATAAAGATACAGGACAACACATTTAGAGACGGACACCAGTCCCTTCTTGCCACCAGGATGAGGACAGAAGACATGCTCCCTATAGCCGAAAGGATGGATCAGGTAGGTTTCTGGGCAATGGAGGTATGGGGTGGAGCTACATTTGACACCATGCACCGCTTCCTTGGTGAAGACCCATTTGAACGGCTGAAGACACTCAAGAAATATATAAAAAAGACCCCCTTCTCAATGCTCCTAAGGGGCCAGAACCTGGTCGGCTATAAAAACTATGCCGATGATGTTGCAAGGCTTTTTGTGGACAAGGCAAGCGAGGCAGGCATGGATGTCTTCAGGGTCTTTGATGCACTGAACGATTTCAGGAATTTTGAGACTGTTGTGGAAAGGATCAAGGCAAATGGAAAGCACTTTCAGGGCACCATCTGCTACAGCCTTACAGAAAGACGCATGGGAGGTGAGGTTTTCACCCTTGACTACTATCTTGCCAAAGCAAAGGAGCTACAGGCAATGGGCGCTGATACCCTCTGCTTCAAGGACATGGCAGGCATCATGTCCCCGTTTGATATAGCAAAGCTGGTTACAGAGCTTAAAAAGGTGATAACCATCCCGATCCATCTCCATACCCATTACACAAGCGGTATGGGCTCAATGGTTTATCTTGAGGCGATAAAGGCGGGTGTTGATATTATAGATACATGTCTTGCACCCTTTGCATTGAGGACATCCCAGCCTGCTGTGGAGCCGATAGTTGCATCTCTGACCGGCACAACAAGGGACCCCGGGTTTGACCTTGATCTCCTGCTTGATATGGGTGAACATTTGGAGCAGGTTGCGCCCAAATACAGGGATTACCTCGCAAAACACAGGATGTCTGTGATCGACTCAGGTGTTCTCCAGCACCAGGTGCCGGGCGGAATGATCTCAAACCTGGTAAGCCAGCTCAAGGATGCAAACGCACTTGACAGGCTAGCGGAGGTGTATAAAGAGGTTGCTGAGGCGCGAAAAGAGCTCGGCATGCCGCCCCTTGTCACACCAACAAGCCAGATTGTAGGCACGCAGGCGGTCTTGAATGTGCTTCAGGGGCGCTGGAAGGTGATGAATTATGAATCAATGGATCTTGCAATGGGTTATTATGGGAAGACACCAATCCCTGTTAATCCAAAGATCATTGAGGTAGCCACAAAAAGGAATAAAAACCGCAGGCCTGATGGTGTTATTGAGGACAGGGTGGCAAATCACCTTGAGCCTGAACTTATTAAGGCTAAAGAGAAGCTGGGTGACCTGGCAAAGGATGATTTTGATCTGCTGATATATTGTCTCTATCCTGCAACAGGTGAAAAATACCTGAAGTGGAAATACGGGATTGAGAAGATGCCCGACTCTGTAAAACCCAAGACCCTTGATGATATCAGAAAGGAAGATGAGGCAATGGCAGCAGCAATTGAACAGGTGTGCAAGATATCATTTAAATAACATCAGGGGTCATTAATGCAAACCGGGTTTTCCTATGATGATATGTTTCAGTTAGGAGATGATACAACTGAGTATCGTCTCCTCACAACTGATTATGTATCAACCGGCAGCTTTGAAGGTAAGCATATCATAAAAGTGGAATCCGAAGGTCTTACTTTGCTAGCACAAGAGGCATTCCGGAGTGTCTCACATTTATTAAGAAAATCCCACCTTGAACAGGTCGCAAGTATTCTGAATGATCCTGATGCATCGAATAATGATAAATATGTGGCCCTTGAGTTGATTAAAAATGCGGTGATCTCTGCTGAAGGTATATTCCCCATGTGCCAGGATACAGGCACTGCATTGATAATCGGTAAAAAGGGTCAGCATATCTGGACAGGTTATTCAGATGAAGAGGCTTTGTCACTGGGTGTTTATAATGCCTACACCAAAAACAACCTGCGTTATTCACAAAATACGCCCCTTACCATGTATGAAGAAAAAAACACAGGATGCAACCTGCCGGCCCAGATAGATATTTCCGCTACACAGGGTGATGCCTATGAATTCCTGTTAATTGCCAAGGGTGGCGGCTCTTCAAACAAGACATTTCTGTTCCAGGAGACAAAGGCAATATTAAAGAGGGATACCCTCGTAGAGTATTTAACAGAGAAGTTAAAAAACATTGGCACCTCTGCATGCCCGCCCTATCATGCTGCCTTTGTAATAGGCGGGACATCACCGGAACAGACACTCAAGACAGTAAAACTAGCATCTGCCGGATATCTGGATAATCTTCCTATAACCGGAAGCCCTGGCGGCAGGGCATTCAGGGACACTGATCTGGAAAAAAAGATACTTGAGTGTTCCAGAACAATCGGCCTTGGGGCACAGTTTGGAGGTAAATATTTCTGCCTTGATGTAAGGGTTATAAGGCTTCCAAGACACGGGGCATCATGCCCTGTTGGTTTAGGAGTAAGCTGTTCAGCTCACAGGAACATAAAGGCAAAGATCACAAAGGATGGCATCTTCCTTGAAAGGCTGGTTACAGACCCCAGCGTATACCTCCCGGTACCAGCAAGTACTGTTGACGATACGGTACACATTGATCTTGAAAGACCAATGGCAGAGATACGTGCGACCCTCTCAAAATACCCTGTTTCAACCCGCTTGCTTCTAAGCGGCAGGATGATTGTTGCAAGGGACATTGCCCATGCAAAACTCAAGGAAAGGCTTGATAAGGGTGAAGGGCTGTTGCAATACATGAAAGAGCATATCATCTATTATGCAGGCCCTGCAAAGACTCCAGAAGGTTATGCATCGGGTTCATTCGGACCCACAACCGCAGGCCGCATGGATCAATATGTGCCCCTGTTTCAGTCTCATGGCGCATCAATGATAATGCTTGCCAAGGGCAACCGTTCGAAAACCGTGACAGACTCATGTAAAAAATATGGCGGTTTTTACCTCGGTTCCATTGGCGGTGCAGCAGCAAGGCTCGGAAGAGACTGCATTACTAAGGTTGAGGTGATCGAATACCCTGAGCTTGGCATGGAGGCCATATACATGATTACAGTAAAAGACTTCCCTGCCTTTATATTAATCGATGACAAGGGAAATGATTTTTTTGAACAGCTTAAATAGTGGTGGGCGGTACAGGATTTGAACCTGCGACTTCCACCGTGTGAGGATGGCACTCTCCCGCTGAGTTAACCGCCCGTATCTGGCCTGATAGTTGGGTGAGTCAGACAGATGAGGATATTTGATATACCTAAAATTCCGGTTTGTAAATAAAAAAAGGGTTCAAGGGGTCGAGTGCAGGCTATAACGCAGGTTAAAGGAAATGCCTTTCCTAAAAGCCTACAGCCTATAGTCTAACAGCCTTCTTTAAAACTCCTCCTCTGCCATTTCTATGGCTGCTGTATCCCCATCAATTATCGCCCTGGCCTTTGATGTAGAAAGGCTCACTATATTGCTGCTGAAATAGCGCGCTGATGAGACCTTCCCGCTGTAAAAGGCAGCTTCACTATTTTCTGCTGTAAACCTTCTCACCTCTGCCTCTCCATTTAACCCGCTATCCTGAATCATTATTTGAAGTTTTTCATGGGCAATCATCGCCTGCCATAAAAGGAGCCAGCCGGTTATAACATCACCAAATAGCTCCATGTACTGTGTGGCAAAAAGGGCCATTATCTTAAAATCCTGTTTTGCCTTTTCAGTTAAAAAGAGGGTAACCTCCCTGAGTGAGCAAAGGCCATTCGAAAGAAGAGCGATATGTTTTGCAAGCTCTTTATGCTGCCTGTTTATTTCACAAAAGGTTTCAATATCATTGAAGAGCCCCTTATCAAGGCCGGGAAAACCCTTTACAACCTTTCTTGCAAGAAGGTCAAGAGACTGGATACCGTTAGTACCTTCAAAGATGGAATGCACCTTTTCGTCCCTTAAAAACTGCTCGACAGGATAGTCCTTCATGTACCCGTATCCCCCATACACCTGCATGGCAGCCTCTGTTACCCTGAAGCTCATATCAGATCCATATGCCTTTGCAACAGGGGTTAAAAAGGCGGTGAGTTCCGCCCATTTTAGCTTTTCATCTTTATCCTCTGTAACAAGCTCCATGTCCATGCAATAGGTGGTATAGAGTATAAGCGCCCTTATGCCCTCAGTATATGCCTTCATCATGAGGAGCATGCGTCTCACATCCGGGTGCCTTATAATGGGGGCCTGTGGTGAATCAGGCGATGCGCCCATCTCCCTGCCCTGAAGCCTCTCCTTTGAGTAGTTAAGCGCATGGAGGTATGCAGTGGCAGCGATTGATGCACCGTGACGCGCTGCTATGAGCCTTGATTCATTCATCATGGTAAAAAAGATCGCCATGCCCTTATTGATTTCACCAACAAGTTCACCAGTGCAATTACCCTCCTCGCCGAATACCATCTGACAGGTGGGAGAGCCTTTAAGACCCATCTTTTTTTCTATTGATATAACCTTTGTATCATTCAGTTCTCCAATTGATCCGTCCCGGTTAACCCTGTACTTGGGCACCAGAAAAAGAGAGAGCCCCCTCGTACCCGGGGGCGAACCCTTTACCCTGGCGAGTGTCAGGTGAATAATGTTTTCAACCAGATTATTATCCCCGCCAGTTATGAATGTCTTATTTCCGGTAATGTTGTATGTGCCGTCATCATTCGGTACAGCCACTGTTTTTGTTGCCCCCACATCGCTTCCTGCCTCTGATTCGGTCAGCACCATTGTCCCTGTCCACTGCCCGGAGAGGATTTTCTCAACATATTTTTCCTTCTGTTCCTTTGTGCCATGCCTTGCAATCAGAAACGCCGCACCTCTTGCCATGGCAGCAAGCGTCTGGAAGGCAAGGTTTCCCGCCTCAAAATATTCATTTGCCGCCATGCCTATTATAAGGGGTAGCCCCTGCCCCCCTATCTCACGGGGCAGGTCAATCCTGCGCCATCCACCCTCATTCCAAGTCCGCCATAATTCTTTAAATACTTCAGGGACAAAAACCTTACCATCCTTCAAGGTACAGCCCGCAGTATCTGTTTCACGGTAGGTCGGCATCATCACATTTGCGGCCAGTCTTTCCGCCTCCCTCAGGATCATTCTGCAGGTCTCTTCATCAAAATCAGAATAAAGTTCATTTTTAAACAGCCCCTGCATCCTGAGCTGCTCAAACAAGACAAATACCTGATCCCTGTCATCAATTAAAAGTTTTTTCATCGCTGAATTCCCCTGTAAACCAATAAATTATGGCGGTACTAAAAAAACGCTTATATCAGTTATGCCTGAAAAATTCCACTTTACAAATGATTTTTTGGATGTACTATAAAAATGCCTTGCATCAAGAGATATACCCATTTGTAACAGGAACACCCATGAATAGATCAGGCATCATTACCCTTTTAACCGATTTCGGCCTCTCTGATGCATATGTAGCCATGATGAAAGGGGTAATCCTTTCTATCAACAGAGATGCTGAACTGATTGACATTACCCACAGTATCAGGACCGGCTCTGTTTTTCAGGGGGCATATATTCTAAAAGAGGTCTTTTCCTGTTTTCCTTCAGGCACTGTCCATGTAGCGGTTGTTGACCCTGGTGTAGGCAGCAACAGGAGATCCATAGCGGTAAATGCTGCCGGACATTTTTTCACAGGCCCTGATAATGGTATCTTCTGGCCTGTGATAGAAAAGTATAAAGATGCAACGATTTATGAACTTACTGAAAATAAATTTTTCCTCCCTCAAATAACCAGCACCTTTCATGGCAGGGATATATTTGCCCCTGTGGCAGCCCATATCTCCCTCGGATTGGATATACAAAAGTTCGGAAGGGTTGTATCTGACCCCGAAAAACTGGAGATACCTCTCCCCTTTAAACATGAAAACGTCCTCTCCGGGCAAATAATACGTATTGATAATTTTGGGAACCTCATTACCAATATTACAGCAGATGCCCTTGCCGGTTTTCTGGGTAATAACGAGCCGGTAATACACACAGGTAAAATTAAGATATACGGGTTAAACAAAATCTATTCTGACAGGGAAAACGGCGAGCTTCTTGCCATTATAAACAGCTCCAATCAACTTGAGATCGCAGTAAATATGGGTAAGGCTTCAGACTACATCGGCAAGGAGCCGGATGATATCATCGGTACAGGTGTCAAGGTGGAAAAAACCGGTTAGATCACTGTTTCATCTTTATTAAGAGAAGAGAGGTATTCGTCCCATTCAACAGGGAGAAGGTATTTTTTTTTATTGTTGCACTCCTTGCATGCGGCCACAACATTTCCCTTTTTACTTTTACCGCCCCGGCTTAAAGGCACAATATGGTCCATTGTAAGCCCTTTTGACCCCACATTCATACCGCAGTAATGGCATTTGCCTTCATTAACACGCCTGAGCCACCAGGAGGTGCGCCTGAGTTCCCTGGCCTTTTGTTTTTCTCTTTTTATCTCAGCCTCATCAACCCACTCATCTTCATACATAACTTTAACCAGTAACCGGCCTTTAACATTTATATAAATTAAAAGGCTTCCCAGAATGCCGTTTTTATCCCCGAGGCGAATCTCCTGCATAATTTATACATGGCGAGATTCCCGGCAGAAAAGATGCACGCACACCAGAGAAGCCTTTTTAAAACTATCATGACGACTTCTATTTTTTTAAATACAACCTTTGGATGCCCTTTCCATCAAATGGTTTTCTGCTAAGTGTTGAAGTCGGATATCATTAACTTTAAATAAAATATAAACACTGGAATATCTCAAGTCAACCCGGAAGGATTTATTTTACAGACTTAATAAAAGCAGTAAAAATACATGCATACTGCCTTTAATTTATAAATATCTATTGATTTTTACTGGCTTTTTTGCCTGCTCTGGTATATATAAAAAAAGTCTTTTAAAACCTTGACAATTTTTTTGAAGTGATTACGTTTTTGCGTCTTTAATTGTGTAAAATATCATTAAAATCAGCATACCTTGCCTGACATGATATTTCTTTCATATTCAGGTAATTATAACTATTTTATGTTTTATCTTAAGGAGGATAGAGATTATGAAGATTAAACCTTTAAGCGACAGAATTCTTGTCTTGAGAACAGAAGGGGAACAGAAGACATCTGGAGGGATTTTTATCCCTGACACTGCAAAGGAAAAACCCCTTGAAGGAAAGGTGGTGGCAGCAGGCCCCGGAAAGGTAGATGACCAGGGAGTTCGTGTACCTCTGGCTGTTAAGGAGAATGACAGGATTCTATTCAGCAAATATGCTGGCACTGAGATTAAATTAAACGGTATAGAACATCTAATCATGAGAGAAGATGATATATTAGGAATTATAGAGGGATAACAGGGAGGAAAACAGAGATGGCTAAAAAAGAGATCAAATACAGCGCAATTGCGAGAGAAAAAACAATGACAGGCGTAGACACCCTGGCCAATGCAGTAAAGATAACATTCGGACCAAAGGGCAGGAACGTACTTATTGAAAAATCATGGGGCTCACCGATTGCCACAAAAGATGGTGTAACAGTAGCAAAAGAGATAGAACTGGAAGACAAGTTTGAAAATATGGGCGCCCAGATGGTTAAAGAGGTTGCCTCAAAGACATCAGATGTGGCTGGCGACGGGACAACCACAGCAACTATTCTTGCCCAGTCCATTGTGAGAGAAGGCTTAAAGCTCGTTACCTCCGGTATAAACCCGATGTCCATCAAAAGGGGCATAGATAAATCAGTAGCAATGGTAGTTGATGAACTCAAGAAGATATCCAAGCCAACCAAGGATAAAAGTGAGATAGCACAGGTCGGGACAATCTCTGCCAATAACGACCGCACTATCGGTGATATCATTGCCGAGGCTATGGAAAAGGTAGGTAAAGAGGGTGTTATCACCGTTGAAGAGGCCAAGTCAATGGAGACATCACTTGAAATAGTAGAAGGTATGCAGTTTGATCGCGGCTACCTCTCCCCCTACTTTGTAACAAACGCTGAGAAGATGGTTGTAAGCCTTGATGACCCCTATATTCTTCTTAACGAAAAAAAAATCAGTAATATGCGCGAAATGATCCCGATCCTTGAAAAGATCGCCCAGTCAGGACGCCCGTTTGTTATCATAGCAGAGGATGTTGAGGGTGAGGCACTTGCAACGCTCGTTGTAAACAGGCTCAGGGGCACTCTCAAGTGTGCGGCAGTAAAGGCGCCCGGTTTTGGCGATAGAAGAAAGGCCATGCTTGAAGACATCGCAATACTTACCGGCGGTAAGGTTATCAGCGAAGACATGGGGCATAAGCTTGAGAACATAACCATCGATGACCTTGGCACAGCCAAGAAGATTACCATTGACAAGGATAACACCACTATAGTTGATGGCGGTGGCGCCAAAAAAGAGCTTGAAGGAAGGGTAAAACAGATAAGGGCACAGATTGAAGAGACCACAAGCGATTATGACCGTGAAAAACTCCAGGAACGTCTTGCAAAGCTTATAGGCGGTGTTGCAGTTATAAGTGTTGGTGCGGCAACAGAGGCAGAGATGAAGGAGAAAAAGGCAAGAGTTGAGGATGCCCTTAACGCCACAAGGGCTGCCGTAGAAGAGGGCATTGTCCCTGGCGGCGGTGTTGCGCTTATACGCGCACAGAAGGTCCTTGATAATACGACCTTTGAAGGCGAGGAACAGTCTGGTCTCAACATCATTAAAAAGGCTATAGAAGAGCCCATTAAACAGATTGCAAACAATGCAGGTTTTGAAGGTTCTGTTGTTGTAAAAAATGTGCAGGCTCTTACAGGCAATAAAGGATTTAATGCAGAGACAGGCGAATATGAAGATGTGGTCAAGGCAGGGATTATTGACCCGACAAAGGTCACCAGGTTTGCCCTTCAGAATGCCGCATCTGTAGCCGGTTTGCTTTTAACCACAGAAGCAATGGTGGCTGAAAAACCTGAGAAGAAAAAGACTGCTACACCCGCAATGCCTGAAGATATGTATTAAAACAGGGTGCAAGGTGCAAGGCACAAGGCTCAGGGGAATTTAAAAACCAGTGAAGCAGGGTGCAAGGCGCACGGATCAAGACCCGGGGTTAAAGGTTCCCGGGTTCAGGGTTAAGCAAAAAGAAATATTTGGCGCTGTACTTTTAAAAGGTCAGCGCCAGATAATATAGAACCTGATTTATTAAAAATATGTTTCCAATTAATGCACAGTTACATTAATTGAACAGGGTTATGACCTATGAATAAAAAAACACTCCAGCACTTCAGAAAAAGACTCACTGATCAGCTTGATGAACTTCATGATAAAAACAGCCAGAAAAGGGTCACCACGCTTGCCGAATCTGAGCAGGCTCCTGACTTTACTGATCAGGCAACTCTGGAATCAGACATAGAGATGAATTTACATATCAAAGAACGGGACAGCAAACTGATACTTAAGATAAAACAGGCACTGGAACGGATTGAAAACGGAACCTATGGCATATGCGAGACATGTGGAGAGGAGATCTCCGAGGCAAGGCTTGAAGCGCGCCCTGTAACCACAGAGTGTATAGACTGTAAAAGGGAACAGGAAAACCAGGAAAAGCTGAGAGGGGTTTAATTCTTTTCAATTAAGAGCAGGTAATCAGACTTAAATAAACCTTCAGGTATATTTTCATTTTCTATCCGGCCTTTCACATTAAAGGTGAACAGATCTAAAACCTGTTTTAACACCACCGGAATATAATCCATCATGGGTACATACACGGTATGCACCCATTATTTCAGAAAAGATATCTGATCGGGAGATATGGTACATAGGTATCACCATCCGGTCATCAATCCCTGCGAAAGCCAGTGCCTGCCCTCCCTCTTGCTTTAGCCAATAACAAGGATGCGTTTACCATCCTATACAGGCTTAGGAGAGGAAATTAATCACCCTGATCATGCGCGGATAATTGGCCCTGAAATATTCTCATAGAATCTATTTATAGATACCCGGGAAATCGATCTATCATAAACTCGGCAGCAAGGCGCGCACCTGAGCCCGGAGGAAGCCCGCACTTTTCAAAACCCTTTGCCGATGCAAATGCACCCATGTTTGCAGCGCTGGCGCCAGGGTCCATATTTTTCCCGAAGATGACTCTCTCCTGAATATCTGAACATAAAAGATACCCGATTTCATCCTCAAAGTAGGCCATGAATCTCTGTGCAATTTCCATTGCAGGCCCTACCTTTTCCAGTTCAAAAGGGTCATCTCCCCCATAAAAAAGACCAAAAGCAATAATGCTACCCGTTACTCCACCGCACATCTCACCTGACCCGCCAATACCAGGAAAAAGGGTAAGCGCCTTAATGACCTGCATGTCTCCCAGTCCAAACTCCTCCATGAGCGCCATAGCAGTGCCCTGGGCACAGTTTTTAAAGATATAATTATACTCCTCAGCCCTTAACTGAACCCTGTCCAGTATCTCCTCTTTATGGGCCAGCAGCTCTTTTTTATTAAGCCTCTTTTTGGGGATACCCCCTGACAAAAATCCATTTATCCTCGCCTTTATGGCATTATCATCCCATTTCCTGTTGCCCAGCTCCTCTATCTTTTCCATGTTTTTATCTGTATACCCCATTTTTTCTCCTTTTATTGAGTATTGCTGCAAGATTGCATGAATAAGCATCAAGCAGGGTAAACCCAGCTTTGCCTTTTCATAAACACTTATCAAATGCCCCCTGAGCTATTCAGTAAGCAGCACAAGCTCTTCTGCATACCATAATTTATCTGACCAGGGAGTATAAAAACTGTGGATTTTTCTGTCAAATAGATTCAGTAAATAGTTTGACACCTGGCCTGCTGTTTTTTATACTCCGCTTAAAAAATATTACAGCCATTAACCTGATAAAAGGGTCTGCCGTGAATACCAAAAAATCTGAGAAATATTATAAAGACAGGCGTACATTGAATCCAACCCCCTTCAGGCCAAAGGATTGACAGGGTATATTTAGACTGGATCGGAATAACTTAAATGACAACAGATGGTTATGCAGGACAAATCCTTAAAGTTGATCTATCCGGTAATATAATCACAAAAGAGCACTCATCCTGGTACACAGAAAGGTTTATTGGCGGCAGAGGGGTTGCAGCAGGGTTATACTGGAATAATGTATCTCCCTACATTGACTCAATAGATCCTGCGAACTGCCTCATATGCACAAACGGCCCTTTAACAGGGTTTTCAGGCATTGCCAGTTCAAGATGTGCAATAGTCGGCAAGACAAGGTTAACGGGCATAAATAGATACTGCTATGGCAGCCTCGGGGGTAAATGGGGAGTTTTACTTAAATTCGCAGGTTACGACGGGCTTATCGTAACAGGCAGATCAGAGAAACCTGTTATAATTTCCATAGAAGATGATAAAGTCACTGTTTTGGATGCCTCAGAAATCTGGGGGTTATCTGTATTTGATACCTTCAGGCTTTTTAAAAAAAAGTACAATCAAAAAACAGGTGTGCTGGCCATTGGCCCAGCTGGAGAAAACCTTGTTAATTTTTCATGTCTGGTTGCTGATGATGGATCCACTGTTTCTGGAGGTCTTGGGATTATCATGGGATCAAAAAATCTTAAGGCCATACTGGTATCAGGAAATAAAAGACCAAATGCCTATCACAACATCAGATTGCAGGAGCTTTTAAGGCCTGTCAGGGCCTCCTCAAAGGCTACTCCATGTGAAAAGCTTCCCTGGGTTATTAAAGAGGTTAACAAAAAGGATATCTGTTTTTCCTGCGGGCTTGGCTGCGACCGAAGGACCTATTCGGAAGAAAGTGGCGAGCGATATAAATTCCTCTGTCAATCTGCGGTCTTTTATAAAAACATGGCCATGAGATATTACAATGATGAAAATAGAGCCCACAAGTCACAGCTCTGCGCAACCAGATTATGTGATAATTACGGACTTGATACCGCTGTTATCCAGCCTGTAATTGAATTTTTATCTATCTGTCATGATCGGCAGATCCTGGATGATAATATAACGGGGTTAGAGCTTTCAAAGATTGGAAGTCTTGAGTTTATAGGCGACCTTATTCATAAGATATCTATGAAAATCGGATATTGCGAAACCCTTGCCAATGGTCTTTTTTATGCATCAGAACAGTTGGGCCCTAATGCAGTGGATGTTTTGAGTGAATGTGTTGCAACAACAGGGGGTGAAACAAAGGATTATGACCCTCGTATGATAATCACTACATCCATTATCTATGCAACTGAACCGAGAAGACCTATACAGGAACTGCATGAGATCAGCAGGGTCTTAAGGCTATGGCTCAACTGGGTTAAAGGAAAGGAGGATTTGCAATTATCAGGGGGTGATTTTGAAAATATCGCTGAAATTTCATGGGGTGGCAGGGATGCCTCAGACTTCAGCACAAATAAAGGAAAGGCCCTTGCAGCAAAAAAGATACAGGACTGGTCTTATCTGAAGGAGAGTCTCATCCTATGTGACCGTTCCTGGTCCAATTTTTCACGCTCTTTTGTAACTGACAGGAGTCTGATAGCATCTATCTATCATGCGGTAACAGGGAAAATCCTGGAAGCCCCTGATCTTGAGCACTATGGAGAAAAGGTCTTCAACCTTCAGAGGACGATTTTACTCAGAGAGGGATGGAAGGGCCGTTATGATGACAGACTGCTCAATTATTTATATAATAAGCCATTAAAGGAGGGGGAACTCCCCTTTAATATGGAGGCTCTTGTGCCAGGGAAAGGGGCAATAATATCAAAGAAAAATTCAATTGTTAGTGTACATGAATTTGAAAGACTCAAAGATGAATACTATGCCCTCAGAGGCTGGCATATAGACACAGGGATACCAGAAGAGGATCTTCTTAAAAGGCTTGGCCTTAAGGAGCTTTTATCTGTCTGATTTGGTAAATACAAGAATTGCGCATATAAAAAGCCCCTGTTTATTTCATAAACAGGGGCTTTTAATAAATAATTACCTACTGCATCGAGCTTTTCATTGCCTCATCAAGGCTCTTAATGTAATCAAGCCCTTCCTCTGCCTCTCTACGATGCTCCTTAAAGGCCTGTGCCCTTGTAAAGGCAATCCTCATACCATTCCAGTCTTCAAGGTCCCATAAGGCCAAACCTTTAATTCTATATGCCCCGCCCTCATTCGGGTTAAAGGCAATAAGATCATCACATGCCTTTATAGCCTCATTATTTTTTCTGGCATTAAGAAGTATCTCTGCCTTTTTTAGCATAAGGCCTGAAGAGGGCTTTTTCTGTATCAGCGTGTCAAGATAAGAAACAGCCTTATTAATTTTCGCAGCCCTGGCATAAGCTTCCGCTATCTGGATATGCTCCTTTTCTTCCAGAGCCTTTTCCTTTGAAGAGATCTCTATGCTTTTTATTACCCTCAATGGGAGGTTCAAAGAGCTATATATGGTATATATATCTTTAAATTCTTGTGGCTTTTCTGGTGGTTTTATATTTGTACGTATCTCCATTGCGCCAGCCATACCGTACCAGTCCTCTTTTACCTGTCTTACCATCTGGAGCTGCTGCCAGTATGTAGCGTTCATGGGGAATAACTTTAATGCCTCAAAGATTGTTTTTTCCGCCTCGTCATACTTTTCTTCTTCAAAGCATATACCTAAAAGCATATTGAACCAGGTTTCCTTAGGCTCCTTTGTGGTACTCATCATCTTCCTGATAACCCGTTTTGCATCGGCATACTTCTCTATCTGATAATAGGCTCCTGCCGCGGCCTCAAGCAGGTTGATAGGCTTTTTAGGTGATGTCTCATAGCTCTTTTCCATCATCGGGCCGGCCTCAGCAAATTTGCCACCTTCATAAAGTGTCGCAGCATAGTAGGAAAGCAGGTCCAAGTTGTTAGGGAACTTTTCATACCCTTCCTTGAATACCTTTATGGCCTCATCAAACTTATCCTCATTATACCAGTAATAACCGAGCATGAGGTAAACCTCGGCAGGCACATCTAAAGGTTTTGTGGCCAGATAATCGATAAGGAATTTCCTGGCAGTAGCAAAGTCCTTTTTTTCAAATGCCCTCTGAGCCTCTACCATAGCCGTCTGGGCCTCTTTTGACATTCTGTCTTTTTCTTCATCTGCAGATTGAGTACCCTGCTCAGTCCCTTTTTTCTCCTGTCCAACCACAGGGAAAGTGAACGCAAGCAAACCTGCTACAACAACTGATAACAATATCGCATATTTTTTATTTGCCATAATTATATCATTCTGTTTAAAAGGTTATTATTCGCTTAGGTCAAAAACAATAGGCAATAAAGCAATACAGTCCACTGCCTTCCCGCCCTTTTTAGCAGGCCTAAATTTATACTTTACCACTGCCTCAAGAGCTGCCTCTTCAAACACTCCCTTTGGTTCTGCGCTTACGACCTGGGGTTCCCGTGCAACCCCATTCGAGTCAACAACAAACCTCAAGGTAACCTTTCCTGAGATGCCCTTCTGTTTTGCCTCAAATGGGTATTTTGGAGGCAATGCCCTTAACACCTTTGGAGCCTCATCAACCTCACTCAGCTTAAAGGCAGAGACAAAAAGAGAGTCGGAAACCTTAAAATCTTTTTTAAGGACATCCCCTATTTCTATGGTTCCTCCAAGACCACTAGTCAAACCAGACATGGCCATATCAATCTTTGGCCTCTGCATTCTTTGAACCTGCTGTTCCTTGGGGGTCTGAGTAGTCTTTTTCTTTTCCTCTATTCTCTCTTCCTCTTGAAGTTCAGGGGGCGGTGGCGGCTTATATTGCTGGATAACTACAGAATGCCCCCTCTCTTTTGTTTTACTTAGATTAGCAAACTTAGTCAAAAGCGGCTGGAAGACAAAAAGTAACACAGTAATTGCTATACCAGCCAAAAGACTAAAAGAAAAATTAGCCATTGCTTTCTGATAACTAGCCATAATCATTACTCTTTCGTTGCAGCTACTACAACATTTTTTATACCTGCCAGTCTTACCTGATCAAGGACCTCTATTGCAACCCCAAAAAGGCTGTCCTTGTCAGCGGTTATTACCACATTTCCCTCAGGCATTTCACTCTTGAAACGCTCCATCCTGGACCTTACAGACCTGACATCAATGATCTGATTTTCTATATAGATCATGCCCTCCTTTGTAACACCAATAACAATATTGGTATTCTCTTTGGATTCAGCCGTTGAGGCTACAGGGCGGTTGACATCAACGCCTGACTCCTTTACAAAGGTGGTTGTAACCAGGAAAAATATTAACAATAAAAATGTCATATCAACCATAGGCGACATATTTATATTTACTGAATCTTCACCTTTTTTATGCCCTAATGATAATCTTCCCATAGGGTGACCCTCCTGCTATAATCAATTGTTAATCAGCGTGGACTGCGAGATCATAAGGCAAAACCGCTGCATTCTCTGTAACAGATCAGTTGCCCTGCGGGCAATAAATGTACAGATAAAAAGCCCAGGGACTGCAATAACAAGTCCTGTCTGTGTTGTCAATAATGCCTCTGAAATACCCCCTGCCAACGCCTTTGCATTTCCAGTTCCGAATTCTGCAATAACTGAAAAGGTTGTTATCATACCGCTAACCGTACCAAGTAACCCAAGTAGGGGCGCTATTGTGGCTAGTAAAGATATAAGGCCGATATTCTGCTGAACAAACGTAAGCTGACCTGTCCTGATACTGTCCAGTATTTCAGTATTCAGATCTTTGCTATCGGTTTTTTCCTTTATGAAACCATCCATTATATTTTTCTGCCAAACAGCGCACTTAAAATCTGCCTTGCCTGCGTTATTGATACACTCCTGTACAGGTCGCCATCCCCTGGTATAGACATACATATCAATCGCCTTTTTAACGATCAGATACCACATCCATAAACAGGTTATTATCAGGGGGTACATAACCCACCCCCCGACCCTGATCTGGTCTAGGGAATCATATATCAAATCGCTGAACACGTGGGCCTCCTATTATTTAGAACCCTGTTTAAGAAGGGTGATTATAAAGGCAGTCCCTTTTTCTTCCATATCAACAAGGATCTTTTCAACCTTGGCCTTCAGTAAATGGTGCACAAACATAATCGGTATAGCCAGGCTAAGGCCAAAATATGTTGTGAGAAGGGCTACAGATATACCGCCTGCAAGCATTGCCGGATCGCCTGAACCCACCTCTGTGAGTACTTCAAAGGTCTGGATCATACCTGACACAGTACCTAACAGACCAAGCAGAGGAGCTATTGTAGCGAGCAGCGCCAGGGTTGGCAGGAACCTTTCCAGTTTGGGGGACTGCTTCAGGATTGATTCCTGCAAAGCATTCTCAAGTACATCCTGGCTGTATCCTACATGCTCTAACGCGCTGTCAAGCATCTGGCATGTGGGTATGCGGCTTTTAGATGAACAGAAGTCCTTCGCCTCTTTCCAGTTGCCCTGCTCTGCCATGCTCTTTATATGATCCATTGTCTTTTCCGATGCCTTTGATTTTGTACCAAGGACAATCAGACGCTCAATGGCTATAAGGGCTGCAAATATGCCCAAAGCGAGCAGCACATACATGATGGCGCCACCCTGCTCAAGCCAGTCTGCGAATGACTTCTCATCACGGAAGGTGATAAAAGCACCGCCGCTCGATATATCTATAGATGTAATATCAGATGACTTGTCAAAGAAATTCTTGATGTTTGAAATCATACTTCCAGGCGTCTTGCCCGTTACGGCTTTGAGGATCGTACCGTCAGCTTCTGGCTGCAGGAAACCGACAGAGCCGTCACTTAATCTGTAATATGTAGTGGACTTGCCAATCCTGATGATCTCACCTGATGTCTCTTTTCCATCAGGGCCGATAAATTTCCCTTCACGCCTTACAATCCTGCCCGATTCCTCTATTTCAGAGAAATAGAACTCAATGAGGGCCTGTATCCAGTTCATACCGGGGAACTTGTTGGACTGTGTAATGCTTTCAAGCACCTCTTTTCTTTCAGGAAATTCTGCTGTTATGGGGTTATCGCGGGAGATGCTTATTGCATCCTTTCCAATCGCCCTTACCGCATCTTCTATTGCCTGGATCTCTTCCCTTTCATTTTCAAGATCCTTTTTGAGCTGGGCCTCCTGGGCACGGAGTGCATCATACTCTTTTTCAAGCTTGACATATTCTGCCTGCTCTTTTGCATCCTGAGCCTTGAGATTGGCAAGCTCTTTTTCAAGGGCTGCCTTATCCATTTTAACATACTGCTCCATCTCGGCAGTATCCAGAAGCGCCTGATCCTGATCCTTGTTTACGTTATCAGCTATCTTTTTCCACCCTTCTGACTGGGCCAAAAGCTGACCTGCTGTAAAAAACAGGATAATTACTGATAATAATATTGTGTATTTTATATTATTTTTAGCCATTCTATATTGCTCCTAAAGGAAGTTCGACGATTTCAGCAGCCCTTTTTCCCAGGGCCATATCAAAGGCCCTCTTGAATTCTTTTAACTGGCTCTCGGGGACAGGCTCCCATTTTGCTGTCGCACGATTATACATGCCGATCTGTTTACGATCGATTGTCATGTAATACATGGATATCCTGCCTATCCTCATAATATTAACCTTGGTATCAACACCATCAAGATTCAGCTTAACATCCTCCTGATGCTCAATCATCTTGCCATAATCAGCCTCTATTTTAAGACCATTGGAGACAATGTAGTTGAGTTTTTCACTTGGCTGCATATTGTAGTTGTTCAGCACTTTTCTAAGGGCATCTATGCGCCTCTGTCTCTCTTCAGGTTGAAACGGGAGATCATTTTTGATAAAGGCCTCAAGACGATCAACCACCTCTTCAAGGTAGGGATCAATCTGTTCACGAAGCTTATTTATCTCATCTTTACTGAATTGAAGATTTTTTATCGCCTCTTTTACGCCCTCATTATAGACCTTGTATTTTTTCTGGCGATATTGTTTCCATGTGACCCTGTATTTGAGATCTCTTATCTCGATCATCATGCCTTGCTTGTCATAACCCCAATCATCTGCCTTTTCCTGCGCCTTTGATTCGGTAGCGATGGTTTTTGATACCTTACCATGGACTTCACTTGGGTTATCCTGTGCTAAGGCTGATCCACTGCCTACAAATGCAATAAGCGCCGTTGCCCATAAAATACGTTTAATCATATTAGCTCTCCTATTCCTGCCTGTTTCCTTTAAGTTTGTATTGCCTGTAAAAAGTTAACGAAACGTTATAATAATCAAAAAATTAAAAAACACAAACCTTTTTTTCTTTTTTTTATCTAATTATTTAGATGGATGAAAAAAGTAAACAAAAGGCCGGGCCTCTTATATCCGGATATTTTGTTGGCCCGGCATATGATGCCGTAAATTATACTAAATTAATATCCCTGTAATTTACTCTTTAGTATTTTTCAATACGCTTTATTACCAATTTTGTGCTCTCTTCTGAGACGCCGCCAAGGCCCCTGCCAAAACCCGGGAGATCTCGTTTCCCCTTTCTGTTTAAATGTTGATTGGTTTGAGGGCACTGGCTGTTTTGGTCAATCTCGGTTTTATGGATAAATTGTCTGACCGCAGCCCTTCTTTGAAAAAAACAATGGGATGAAACAATCTTTAACTATACCAAAAAGCAAGTGCCAGCTAAATACTTCCCATATCTTTATTTTTTTCCGCAAAGTTTAGACTATTCGGCTTTCCCTGTCGAAATAAAATCTTTAAAAGGATGTAAGGCAGCTTGACATACAACGCCAAACCCCATATACTCTTTTGCACAAAAAGGGGAAGTCTTATCAAAATCAAATATAAAAGCTACGCGATGTTTTTCCTGTTTCAATAATAGGGATTTATGACATCGCTTTTATACCCGCCACACATGGACGGGACATTATAAAATCATAATGCATAAAAGGAGCGGGTAAATGAAAATTTATTTTGGCAGGATGAGTCTTTTTATATGTTTCTTACTGGTTTCAGCTTGTGCTTCAATGCAAGTAGAACTCCCGGTAAAATATGATTTAGGTGATAAACTTGAACAAGTATCAAAGATACAGGACCTGCGAATAGGGGGCGGGAAGTCACCGAGTTTCTTAATAATTGATGATCGCAATGAGTCTTTAGGTGAATCTATTGCCCGACGTGATACATTTACATTGAGTGAAAATGAAAACCACTGGATCAAAGTAGATATACAATCATTGATACTCAGGAACGGGCCGGATGAATTCTACCTGCTGGTACTGCAAAGACCTGTTTACGATTTAATGACTGTGGACACCATTTCTTTTATAAGTGCCCTTAACATCATAAGAGCTAAAAAGGACCTTGTTCATATTGGGGGACACACATATGTTATTGAACGGATATATAAAATTGATGGCAAGGACAAGATGCTTAACATTAAGAGTCGGATATTAGGCGGATAATATAAAAGAGAGAGTTGACAATCGCAGGAGATTAAATATAGGTTTATAAAAATATTTTTTAATATTCAGGAGGAAAAAATGAAAATCTCTAAGTTTATTTTAACGTCTTTACTTGTTTGTGTTATGTTTCAGTTTTCTGTATATACGGAAAGCGCTGAAAAAGCGGCTCCACTTGATGATGCCCTTGGCGATGCACAGGTTGCCCTGGTTGCAAAAGATTATGAAAAGGCCGTTGCGCTTCTCACACCCCTTGTTGAAGAGAATAATGTCAGGGCTAAAGCTCTTCTTGCCCCTTTGATTTTCAGGGGGAATGGCATTGATAAGGACACAAATAAAGGCATAGCGATGATAATGGATGCCGCAAAACAGGGCGATGAGGATGCCAAGAAGATTGCTATAGACCTTAACCATGAACTGGCCTCGGATGGTGATGAAAAGGCAATGTATAATATGGGATATATGTGCCTTAATTGGGGCGGAGATACCGAAACCGCCCAATGCCTGAGATGGCTTGAAAAAGCGGCCGAAATGGGGCACACCAACTCTGCAAAATTTCTTGCCCATATATATAAAAATGGCAAATACGGCATAACCGCAGATCAGACTAAAGCAGACGAGTGGGACCAAATCTCACAACAGTTACAGCAGCCAAAATAATAGAATACTGTTCATTAGGGACTCACACCATACTCTATTCACGGTCTGTGCAAGCGTCCCTATTTTTTGTTGTAAAAAAAAAGGCGTTCGTTATAAACCCGAACGCCTTTTTAGATAAAAAAATTAATATTTAGAAGCTTTCTACTCGCTTTATTACAAATTTTGTCTCACGGCTGCCAGTGCCGCCAAAGCCTGAATTGAATCCGCCCACGCCACCACCGCCGCCTCCGCCAAAGCCATCATTAAAGCCGTCAAATCCCGGCTGTCTTGCCCCTCTTGCCTTTGTTTTAAAGGTAAGCTCAATCGTATTTTCGTCTATTACCTCGCCAGTATATACTATACTCATCTTTATTCCGCCAGTGCTAACAGGCACTTCAAAACTTATCTCCGTGCCCTTTTTTTTACTTGTTTTTACCTTGCCTTTTACTATATCTATTCTTGAATCCCCTTCGCCTATTGTTGTTCCATAAAGCTTATTACCATCCACCAGAAACTCATAGGTCATAGTCCCCATTGTACCATATACTCCAGCCCATTTTCCGCTTACATCTATATCTGAAGCAAACGTGGCTGTTGATATTACCAATATCGTCAATGTTAATAATAGTGATTTCATCTTTTCCTCCTTTTTAATTTTTTTTAATCTTAACAGAAAACAAAAAATAAGGCCAACGCTTTTTTTAAAGCGTCGGCCTTACATCACTTCATTTGAGGTTATGACAATAAAACCTTTTTTTAGAAATTCAAGGTAAATGTGAGCCCAAATGTTCTTGGCTCCGCATATGAGTAAATAACCAGATATGAGTCAGGGTTAAAGACATCATACGTACCCATATAGGAACCTACGGTTCCAACATAATCCTGAAAACGTCTGCCAATAATCTTTTTATCAAGAAGATTATTGACATATAAACGCAGGTCCCACCGTTTACCCTCACCAACCCATTTCGTTGAGGTATAAGTAACAGAGGCGTCAAACATCCAATAATCAGGATTGCCCGGCATGCTATATTCCAAATCTCCCCATTCGCCACCGGAGGATGTCTGTGAAGGTCTCATTACCTGATCAATGCCTTTGCCAGTATAAAAACCAGTGGTATTCATTATAAGAAGGTCTGTTCCAACGAACCATGTGTGGTTATAAGACACATTAGCGTTTATACCACCACCAAACCTTGAACCACTCCAGTCTTCATATACACGAGAGTATATATTATGACCGGAGTCAGCATAAGTTTCTACCACTTGCTCTTCACCATCAATAATGATTGTCTGACCATCATATTGTGACCAGGCTTTACGGGCATAATCTTGTTGTGCCCTGTTCATACTGTAGTTTACATATTTGTTAGAGGATTTTGACCCTGAAACAGTAAGGGTGTCAGCAGGCGTAATAAGCCATGTGGCATTGACATTAACACCTGTTTGTTCTGTCCCACCGATATTTACCGCTGCGCCGGATATATACCTGTAACCTTTGCTAAGATCATTCGGGTCAACAGGCATATGAAGATTTGGATTTACACCAAAAGCGAATCCGACGTTTCCTTCAGCATTTAAACAGCTATCACTCTCTCCTCTGTCATCAGGTCTCAGACACTGAAAAATAGTAGCGCTTGCCATGCTGTTTTTATACTCATAATAATATCCTGTGGTATTAATCTGCAGCCTTCCATTAAACAACCTGGTTCTCATACCTGCTTCCCATGAACCAAGAGTTTCAGGGTCAACGGAATTGCCTTGTCCGTCAATATTACCGGTTTTTACACCTTTTGAATATTGAACATACGGCATAATATTTTCAGTTGCCTGCCATGAAAGATTCAGCTTATAGGTCTGATGCTCCCATTTATATGAGGAGTTTATGGCATCATCAAGATCAAGCGGCAGTGCAAATCTCTCATTGTTGCTTCTGGCAGAACTGGCGGTGCCTTCACCTCCTGAATTCGTCAGGCCATAGAATTGTTTATGATCCCATGTGAACCTGTAACCACCTGTTAAATTTAATCCCCAAAAAGGCGCATATGATGCCTGCCCAAACAGAGCTGTTTCAGTAAGGGTATTCCGTCTGTATGCACTATTTGTTATTGATGCCTCTTCAAGAACATAATCATGCATATGAAGAACACCACCTATCCACTCATACGTATCACCACCGGCCACTGTTTCCTTTGACGCAAGACGAGCCTCAGCGCTGTACATTTTGGAAAGAGTCTCACTATAATTACTCAGGAAAGGAGGGTTTGTCGAAGGCACAAGCATTAACTCTGTTACAGGCGTATTGCCGGGAATTGAATAACTATAAGTTTGAGTACGGCTGATTGTATATCCTTGAATAGGTTCAAGCGCTGGAGTAAGCGGAACATTTGTTTCACTCATATCCTCTACATCATCATCATTGACGTCAACAGCCTCAGTAAATAAGCCAGTTTCAGGATCATAGGTTCTGGCAGGATATCTTGACTGGGTAATTATTGTCCCAACCGGCATTATAGTGGGCCTGGTCCCGGACACATCAATATAACTTCTCACATTGCGTGATGACCTGTAACCGTACTGTATGGTAAGATACGCAAAGTCAAGCTCATTATCATATGTCGTGTTAAGCCCCCATGACTTGTTGTCAGTATATTGCTGATCAGCCATCTCAGGAGTCAGATCACCCAGCCACCATTTAACCTTATAGGCTGAATCTATTATTCCGCCTTTATTATAGGGTGCATATGATTCCGGCAACCCCGGATCAGGGTTAGGTACTATTTTCAAATCACCAACAGTACCATACAGAAAACCGGTACTGTCACCGTTTCTGTTCTTTGTTTTGTCTGTATCAAGCGCCACAACCAGAGATTGGTCATCAGTAGGCTCCCATCTCAGTGACCCTCGAACACCCCACATATTCTGATTACTTACACCCGCATCATCATAACCTTCTCGAGATATGATGTTACCGGACAAACGAAACGCCAGCTTGTCAGTAGCTGGAATGTTAAGGCCGGCTGCAAAACGGCGACGGTCATAACTTCCATATTCCAGGGTTATATTCCCTCCAAAGTTACCTATATCGGGCCTTTTGCTTACCATGTTAATGCTGCCTGAAATAGAACCTCTTCCATAAAGAGTACCCTGAGGACCCTTAAGGGTTTCAACACGCTCAAGGTCATAGAGCTTTCCTTCAAGACCATCGCTTCTTGTAAGCTGAACACCGTCTATATGCACAGCAACCGTTGTTTCCTGAGTAGGATTATCGTAATCAGTGGTAACACCGCCTCTGCCTTCTGTATTCCCGCCAACATCACGCATCTGAATTTTAAGTATGCCACCTTGTGACCTGGTAATTTTCAAATCAGGCAGGAGCTTGTCAAGGTCTTCAATCTGATGAACATTAAGACGTTCCAACTCATCGGGCCTTACAACCGAGATATCCATTGGAATCTTCTGCAGTTGAGCCTCCCTCTTTTCCGCTGTTACAACAATTTCCTCAAGTGTAAATTCGTCCTCCTGAGCAAAAACCTGACCGGACATGCCGACAGCCAAGGCCATGCAGAGGGTTAAGAAGCTCTTGGTTAAACTTTTTCCTCTCATAAAATTTCCTCCTTATATTAGAGTAATAGATTCAGTATTAAAAAGTTTAAAATGTTGCTATGCCATCAGCCACAAAGCTGATGGCATAGATTGTTTTACCTACGGAGCAGCAGGAAGACTTATACTAAGTGTTTCCATCACACCTGCACCAGGGGTTTCCACGTCAACAAGGATGTCGGCAAAACCTGCCCGTATTTCGTAATAAGCAACTGTGGGATCAAGAACTACAAAGCCTTCATGCAACACAGTACCCATATAACCTGTCAGTTGACTCAATTCGCCATCGTCACCAACTGTACACGCTATGGAAGTTGGA
>JAAZBV010000117.1 GCA_012513605.1 Desulfatiglans sp.
AAAAACCCTTGTTAAAAGGGCGCTGTTAGCACTTAAGGCTTAAAATTATAATTCGTAGAGACAAGGCATGCCTTGTCTCTACAATTGTTCAACTGGGCATATTTATCCGCCTTCGGGAGACCCTTCTTCCTTGATACTTTTTGGTATAAATTCGGTGTTGCATGAAATTCATCTTTTTATATAACCACGAAGGGCACTGAGCTCACGGAGAAAGAAAAAGATTTTTTTTTTATAGGGTCGGGGTTCATCCCCGACCATTTACAAAGTAGCTGTATAAATATATCACCCGATTCTATTGCCCGCGAGAATGGGATTTTTTTACTGGACCAATTCTTAAAATAAATCTCTGTGTTCTCCGTGTTCTCTGTGATGAAAAAAAAGCTATTGTATTTTGTCCAATGTATATTTAGATAAAATTTTTTTATATATATGCATAAAATTTGAATTGCTGTAGGGGCACAGCGCCTGTGCCCATGCCTTGCTGGTTTTTAGAAATCAACATTTATAGGAGACACAAATAATATGATCGGGTCAATAGCTGGAGACATAATCGGTTCTGTTTATGAATTTAACAACATCAAGACAAAGGCATTTCCCCTCTTCTCCCCTCTTTCCAGGTTCACTGATGATACTGTCCTTACCATTGCATTAGCAAACGCCATTATTTCTGGAATTCCCTATGTTGAATCTATAAGGGAATTCGGAAGGGCCTACCCGAGTGCAGGTTATGGCGGTTCATTTAAAAACTGGCTTTTCTCTGAAAACACTACCCCATATAACAGCTGGGGCAATGGCTCTGCCATGCGAGTGAGCCCTGTCGGTTTTGCCTTTAACAGCATTGATGATGTACTAAAAGAGGCAAGGCTCTCAGCAGAAATAACACACAATCATCCCGAAGGAATAAAAGGGGCGCAGGCCACTGCCCTTGCAATATATCTCGCCAGGAAAGGGGCAGACAGGGATATGATTAAAAAAGAGATCCATGACAGGCTTAATTATGATCTTGACAGAAGTGTTGATGAAATCCGCGTTAACTACACCTTTGACGTATCATGCCAGGGCACAGTGCCGGAGGCTATAATATGTTTTCTTGAATCACGCTCATATGAAGATGCCATACGTAATGCCATATCTCTTGGTGGTGACAGCGATACCCTTGCCTGTATAACCGGAGGTATTTCAGAGGCCTTTTACGGGGCTGTTCCAGAGGATATTATTAAAAGAGTGAAAGAAATTTTACCCGATGATCTCATGAATATAGTAAATAACTTTTATAAGAAATTCATGAATTAGTGATAGAGTTTGAAGAAGTTGATTAGAAAAAGGCGTAATTTATTCTTTGTTATATGACTCTTTTTTCGTAGGGTGGCCTTTTACAGGCCACCATTTACCGATTGCAATATCTACAGAACTTATCTTATTCTTGCTTAAATATTATATAACTATTGCTAAAACCGGTGGGGTATAATCTGCCACCGTCAATAGGCTATGGCAGGATAAGAACCCCACCCTGCATCTATTATAAAGGATAAAACTAGTTCTCATCATCACGCCATTCCCAGTCTCTTCCGCCCTTGAACACTGCTGCATTCATCTCGTTGCTCAGGAAGAGCAGGTTTGAGCCCTGGAACTGTAAGGCCATATTCAGGAAGAACTCACCCGTTGTCTTGGTGTTGGCAAGCTCCACCTCTGTAGCGGCAAGATATTTCTTCATATAGGTAAAGGAGGATGAGTCAAAGGGCATACCCGGTTTCTGATGGCCTGGTATAACAGTCTCTGCGCCAAGCTTTTCAAGCATCTCAACATCCTTGAGCCACTGTTTTCTTTCATCGGCGTTAATCTCGCATGTGAACGGATGAGACTCATTAAAGAGCACATCGCTTCCGTAAAGGAGCTTAATCGATGGCACCCACACAACAGTATTATATTTGAGGTCGCCCATGATCTTGGGCATGATCTCTATTCGGTTACCTTCAAGCTCAAAAAACTTGTCCTTCATTGATTCTATATTAACAGCCTTTCTGGGGACATTTGTCGGCCCTATGATCTTTACCCAGTGATCAATCTTACCGAACATCTGTTTGTTGATGGTGCTTGCCACCTCCGGAAGTGCTATAACCTTTGCCTCAGGAAAGGCATCCTTGATCGGGCCAAGTCCAAAATAGTGATCCGGGTGCGCGTGGGTCACATATATGTACTTGAGGTTCTTACCCGTCTCAAGTATCTCTGCCACCACCCTGTGACCGTTTGAAAGGGTCCACTGGGTATCAAGGATTGCAGCATCCTTCTCACCCATAAGGATTACAGTGCAGACAGAAAATCCGCTTTCAGAGCTGTAAAAAACCTTTGCTGAAAGTTTACCAGGTCCATTGTCAACAAATCTTACTTCCATATTATGCCTCCTCTTTTGTTTTATTATTTTATTAATTACAGGAAGTTGTCCCGCTATCGTAAGGCTTACCAATATACACCTTTTTTTGTGCTATTCAAGACCAAATATTATTTGAACCAGGCTTATACATATGTTACAAGACATAGTATTTATCAATAAATTCCGGTTAGGGAATTGCAGGTAGAAAAGGTAATAAAAATAAAATAAAAAAAAGAGGTTGATGTAGAATTTGCTTGACAAATCAAATGGTTAGGGGGTCGCAAATTTGTAACTACTTG
>JAAZBV010000118.1 GCA_012513605.1 Desulfatiglans sp.
CTATCTGGTTACCATCAGTCATAACCCTTTCAGTTATCAGCATTGAGCTGCCAGGCCCCAGTTCTGCTTCATTCAATCTGTTTGCAGAATCAACACCGCCGATCTGGGAGAGTTCCATCTCAGCGTAATAAAGGGGTCAAATCTCCTAATAGCTTATGATAATTATGTAGTAGAGCTAATCGGAGATTTGACACCTATTGCTTCACTGGCTAAACACACTTCTCAAAAGCATCCCATTTTATTGAGATAATGATATGCCACTATCCCTGCTGATGTTGATAGATTAAGGCTTCTTACATTACCCCATATTGGAATACGAAAGCAGGGATATTTTTTTATTATATTTTCCGGAAGTCCGACACTTTCAGGCCCGAAAAGAAGGTATGAACCTTTTGTGACCTCTGCCTCTGTATAAAGCTGTTTCGCAGATTTACTGAAACAGTACAGGCGCTCTTTAATACCTGAATCACTCGCAAGAAATGCCTCAAGGTTTTTATGGTGTGTTATATCCACCTCGTGCCAGTAGTCTATGCCTGCCCTTTTCAGATGTTTATCATCAACAGCAAATCCCAGTGGGTGGATAAGATGCAGCCTGATCATGGCAGCGCCACAGAGCCGTGCAATGTTACCGGTATTTGCAGGTATCTCAGGCTGGAACAGGACTATATTAAGGAACGGCTCTTTTATTATCACATGCTCTTTTTCAGGGTTATCTTTCATGATGAATATTTCCTTGAACCCGAAACCTTGAACCTTAAACCTTATACCTCACACCTCTATCAGCGGGCATGGATAATCCTGATAACTCACGTGAACCGGTATATCACCCATATTGCATTCAAGAAGGGATGCCTTTGCCTGCGCAAGGGCCTTTTCAGGGGTGTTATTCACCTCACTTAAATGGGCAAGCACAATATTGTTAAGCCTTTCATGGCTGAGCCTTTTAAGCAGGTCACCTGCCTGTTCATTTGACAGATGCCCGTATGAACCCCGTATCCTCTTTTTAAGGTGATATGGATATGGCCCATTTTCCAGCATCTCAATATCATGGTTGAATTCAAGCATTAAGGAAGTACAACCCTGGAGCCTCTCTTCAAGCGATGGGGTACTTTCACCGACATCAGTAAGTATCCCCAGGCGTGAACCGTTCGATGAAATTATGAGCCCAACCGGGTCAGCGGCATCATGGCTTTTTGCAAAGGTCTCTATGATAATATCGTTTATTATAAAGGTATCACCGGTGTTAACACTGTCACACACCCTCGTGTTTTTAAGAAGATTATGGCACCGGCTTATGGTGGATCTGTTTGCATATATGGCTGAATCAAATCTTCTGGAGATGGGGCCCAACCCTCTGGTATGGTCGCTGTGTTCATGGGTGATTATTACTGCGTCAATAGATGCTGTCATAATACCTATTAATCTGAGCCGACTTACTATTTCACGGCAGCTTAAACCCGCATCTATAAGGATACCTGTATTATCTGTTTCTATGTAGCAGGCATTGCCTTTGCTGCCCGAGGCAAGAACTGAAAACCGCATTGGGACCTTTTCTATTTTATATGTTACTTTATGTACATCAAGAAGCCCCAATTTGACGATGGGGCTTTCAGCGGTCAGCGATCAGCTTTCAGCCAAGTTTTTTAGTTGATAGCTGAATGCTAATGGCTCATAGCTATTCAACACCGCTATGGCCGAACCCGCCATCTCCCCTTGTTGTTGAATCAAGATCATCAACCACAAGTATCTCGGCATGACAGACCCTTGCAATAATCATCTGAGCTATCCTGTCACCCCTTCTTACAGTAAATGGTTTATCCCCATGGTTTATCATTATTATACCTATCTCACCGCGGTAATCCGAATCTATGGTGCCGGGGCTGTTTACCATCCCTATGCCGTGTTTAAGTGCAAGACCGCTCCTTGGCCTTATCTGTGCCTCATACCCAACCGGGATTGAAATGGAAAGACCAGTGGGAACAAGCCTGATCTCACCTGGGTTTAATACAATATCTCCATCTGTCCATGCCCTTACATCCATGCCTGAGGAGCCCCAGGTCTCATAGGCAGGAAGGGGAAGATCATAATTATCAGGTTTTTTTATTTTAAGTTCGATTTTTTCCATTAGGGTCATAAAAAAAAGATATTATTGCTCAGGTCAAGATCATCACGGTTTACTGAACCAAGGGTGGTTATTGCCACACCACCCGGCAAAAATGACTGTTTCATGCATTCCACGATATCATCAAGGGTAACATTTTTGAGGTATTCGACGACCTCCTCGTATTCTATATACCTGCCAAATATAAATTCATTCTTGGCAATACGCATCATCCTTGAATCAGTGTTTTCAGAGCCAAGGAGTATGCCGCCTATTAGGTGCTCTCTTGCCTCATTAATATCCACCTCAGAGAGATCACCCTCTTCAATCTTCATTATCTCTTTATTGATTACATCAATGACATTATTAACCTCATCAGGGTCGCTCCCTACGCAGATGCCAAGCATACCTGAATCAATATATGATGAAATAAAGGAATATATAGAATAGGCAAGCCCCCTCTTCTCCCTGATTTCCTGAAACAGTCTTGAACTCATGTTGCCGCCGAGTATGGTGTTCAATATGGCGCCTGCAAACCGCATTTTACTTGTAAGGGTCGGGGCCTTGCCCCCCATGATAATATTTATCTGTTCCAGTTTTTTGTATGAGCAGACTATGCTTGATTCAGGGGCGTGGGGAATTTTATTGATATCTCTCTTTACTGGTTCCAGCCTTTTAAATTTTTCCTCAAAGACCTTTACAACATCCTTATGTTCGATGTTTCCTGCTGCTGATATGATTATCCTGCCTGTGTTGTAATAACCCCTCATATATTCGAGGATCCCATCCCTGGTAAATGATGAAACCGTTTCAGGTGTGCCAAGAACAGGAAGCCCCAGAGGGTGGCTGCTGAAAAACTGTGCATTGAACAACTCATACGCCTGCTCTTCAGGGGAATCCTCAATCATGCTGATTTCCTGAAGAACAACCTGTTTTTCCTTTTCTATTTCAGCAGGGTCAAAAGAGGAATTCAGAAATATATCAGAGAGGATTTCAACAAGCCTGTTAAAATCCTTGTCAAGCACCTTTGAATGAAAACAGGTGTATTCTTTGCCAGTAAAGGCATTTGCCAGACCGCCAATAGCATCAAGTTCCTTTGCTATAAGCAGTGTATCGCGGGACGGGGTCCCCTTAAAAAGCATATGCTCTATAAAATGAGAGACCCCGTTGTTAATACTGTTTTCATCCCTTGAACCTGTACCGACCCAGATTCCAAGGGACACAGACTTATAATGGTCAATCTTTTCGGTAACTATCCTGATGCCATTACTTAAAACTGTTTTTTCATACATGCTAAAGACTTTCATCAAGCGCCGCTTTACGCGACAGGGCAATCTTGCCTGATTTCTTGTCAATTTCTATTACCTTGACAAGGACCTCATCACCCTCCTGAAGAATATCTGTCACCTTATTGACCCTCTCCTTGTCAAGCTGTGAGATATGGATAAGGCCGTCAGTTCCGGGAAGAATCTCCACAAAGGCGCCAAAATCCATAATCTTCCTGACCTTGCCATTGTAAAGTTTCCCGACCTCTGCCTCCTGCACAATAGCATTGATCAATTCAATGGCGGCGTGTGACAGTTCTTCATCAGGGGAGGCAACCACTACATTGCCATCATCATCTACATTGATGGTTGAATCGGTCTTGGCGCTTATCTCCTTTATCATCTTCCCGCTTGGTCCGATGAGTATCTTTATCTTGTCAGGTTTGATCTTCAACTTGGCTATTACAGGGGCATATTCTGAGAGTTTGCTTCTTGACCTTGAGATAGACTCATTCATCTTGCCTAAGATATGAAGCCTGCCCTCTTTTGCCTGACTGAGCGCCTGCTCCATGATCTCTCTAGTAACGCCGTCTATCTTGATATCCATCTGAAGAGCGGTAATGCCATCTTTTGTGCCGGTAACCTTGAAATCCATATCACCATAGTGATCTTCATCGCCTATGATGTCTGTAAGGACTACAGTTTTTGTGCCATCAGAAACAAGACCCATTGCAACACCGGCCACAGCATCTTTTATTGGCACACCTGCATCCATAAGAGAAAGAGAGCCTCCGCACACGCTTGCCATTGATGAAGAGCCGTTTGATTCAAGTATCTCAGAAACAACCCTGATTGCATAACCGAACTCTTCCTTTGGCGGAATAACAGGCACAAGAGCGCGTCTAGCCAGTGCGCCATGACCTATCTCCCTCCTGCCGGGTGAGCCAAGCTTTTTAACCTCTCCAACTGAATAGGGGGGGAAGTTGTAATGCAGGATAAAATTTCTGTACACCTCGCCATAGATAGAGTCTATGCGCTGTTCATCCCTGTCAGTGCCTATTGTGGTAAGCACCATTGCCTGTGTCTCACCCCTTGTAAAAAGGGCAGAACCATGCACCCTGGGGAGAATGCCAACAAGACATTCAATGGGCCTTACCTGATTAAATGCACGCCCGTCTATCCTTTTCTGCTCATCCAGCATCATCCTGCGAACAAGTTTCCTGTCAAGATCATGGAAAAGGGCGTCAATCTCTGACTTTCTTGACGCATATTCCTCACCAAGTGTGTCAAGTAGGGTCTTAAGGGCATCCTTCCTGCTCTGGTTTCTCTTTTGCTTATCAGCGATGCGTATTGTATTGTCCAGAAGCGGCCCTGCAATTGCCTCTATTTTCTGGCAGAGTTCATTGTTTTCTGTGCCCGCAGGCACTACCCTTTTGGGCTTTCCTGCTGCCTGCTTCAGCTCAATCTGCATGTCAAGCATCGGCTGTATGGACCTGTGGCCATAAAAGATTGCATCAATCATGTCAGCCTCTGAAACAAACTGACCGCCACCTTCAACCATCACAACCGCTGTCCTGTTACCTGCAACAATAAGGTTGATATCACTCCCTTCCAGTTCCGCAAAGGTCGGGTTGATGACAAATTCGCCATTAACCCTGCCAACACGAACTGCGGCAACCGGGCCTTCAAAGGGGATATCAGATACCTCAAGGGCAGCAGAGGCGCCCAGAATGGCCAGCATATCCGCATCATTCTGCCTGTCTGTTGAAAGCACACTGGCAATTATCTGTATCTCATTGTGATAGTTCTTTGGGAAAAGAGGCCTTAAAGGCCGATCTATAAGCCTTGCTGTAAGTGTCTCGTTTTCACCTGGCCTGCCCATATCCCTTCTGAAATAGTTACCGGGGAACTTTCCTCCGGCGTATGACATTTCCTGGTATTCACATGAAAGGGGCAGAAAGTCTATTCCCTCCCTGACATCATCGGTTGAGACCGCAGTTACCAGCACTACTGTTTCACCAAAGGTGACAACAACAGAACCGCTTGCCTGCTTGGCAATACGACCGGTCTCAATCGACAAGCTCTTACCATTTATTTCAATTGTCGACATTTTTATCATATTTTTTTACCTTTCATAACCATAAACATAATGGTCAAATCATTTAACAGGGCTTTGCAAAATCACTCGCCCTTGTTTTACTTCCTGATCCCAAGCTCCCTAATTATCTGCTGATACCTTGTCAGGTCAGACTTTTTTAAATAATTAAGCAGTTTTCTTCTCTGCCCTACCAGTTTTAACAAACCCCTTCTTGAGTGATGATCCTTTTTATGGGTTTTAAAATGATCTGTCAGATAGCTGATCCTGTTGCTTAAAAGGGCAATTTGCACCTCTGGTGAACCTGTATCCTTACCATGAAGTTTGAATTTTTCGATTATCTCTTTTTTTGTTTCTGTAGTTAGTACCACTTTCCATACCTCCTTAAAATTGGAAACCATAAAATTAGTTAATTACCTGAAGCCAACAATTTTTTTTAAAATAATTTTCAGCCTCTATTTCTATTAATAATTAAACACCTTTATCTTTTTAATCCAGCCATACCTGTTGATCATGGCAGTGTCTATATCAAGTACAGCTACCAGGTCAGAACCGGCCATCAGTTTTATATTACCCTGCTCGACACTGGATAGTTCATTGTCTGCATCAAGTTCATTCCACAGGGGCCTGTAACCATTCCTGATCCTCTTTGCAAGATAATTATCAATACTTACTGACATCATCTCCGGGAGCGCCCCTGCAAGGGGGATTACCCGTTCCAAAAGCCCCTTCTGATCAATTGAATCCGTGTTATTTAATACAATGGCATCATCAACATTAAACCCGCCGCTTGATATCCTCCTTAAATCCTGCAAATGAGCGACAGTATCAAGCCTTTTCCCTATGTCCAGCGCAAGGCTCCTTATATAAGTCCCTGCTGAGCATATTACATCAACTGTAATAAGGGGCAGCCTTATGTCTATCACATCTATGGAATAAACAGTTACCTCTCTCTTTTTCAGCTCTACATCCATGCCCCTGCGGGCAAGTTTATAAGCCCTCTCACCATTGACCTTTAAGGCAGAAAAAGCCGGGGGAACCTGCTCAATAACCCCTTTAAAACCCGCAATCTCTGTATGTATCCTGTCTTCTCCCAATTCAGGGACAGCCATCTCCTTTGTTATAAGCCCGGTAGAATCATATGTATCAGTCTCAATACCAAGCCTGATCTCTGCCCTGTATTTTTTCCTGCCTCCCATGATATAGGGAGATAATTTTGTCCCCTGCCCCAGGAGCAGTATTAAAAGCCCGGTGGCAAAAGGGTCAAGCGTGCCGGCATGACCTGTCTTTTTGCATTTAAGCAACCGCCTGACCATCCTGACCGAATCAAAGGAGCTCCTCCCTTTTTCCTTATCGATAAGCAGTATCCCATCCGGAGGAATTTCATTTATTTTTTCAGTCAAACTCTCTCTTCTTATTCTTTCTCATCATCCTGAATCTTTTTAAACAGCTGTTCAAGACGATTACCGGTTTCAAGGGTCTGGTCATGATCGAATATAATATCAGGAATATTTCTTAGTTTAAGACCTGAACCCAGCTCCCTTTTTATAAAACCCTTTGCACTGTCAAGACCGGTTAATGCCTGCTTTGCCGCTTCTTTAGAACCCAGAACACTGAAAAATATCCTGGCATTTTTCAGATCATTGCTCAGGTTTATACCGGTAAGTGTTACCCCCTTTAATCTCGGGTCTCTTATCCTGGTCATAAGGAGTTCAGCCACAAATCTTAAGATCTGTTCACCAACCCTTGTAGCTCTCTTTCCCTGCAGCATTTTTCGTATTAAACCCTTTTAATTAAACATCGTTCCAAAACGATTTTATTAAACATTAATTATCTCAATCCTGGAATCGATTATCTCAGCAAGATACAAGGATTCTATAAAGGTCATTACGGTTGCAAGTACAGAATCTACATATCCCCTGTCATTTCCTACTGCGCTTATTCCCAGACCTATCCTCTGCCACTTGTCATTATACTCAACCTCGGCTATGGCCACATTGAACCTGCTTTTTACCTTTCCAATGATGCTTTTTACGATCCTTCTCTTGCCTTTAAGAGAATCATTTTCATAAATAAAAAGCTCTATGGACATTGCTCCTATGACCACTCCTTACAACTCCGCTTTAATCTCCTCTATCTTGTAAACCTCAATGATGTCACCAGGTTTAATATCCTGAAATGATTCAAGCCCTATACCGCATTCATAACCTGCCTGAACCTCCCTGGCATCATTCTGGAGCCGCCTCAGGGATGCTATTTTACCGCTGAAAATAACAACATTATCTCTCAGTAGGCGGACCATTGAGCTTCTTTCAATCACTCCGTCTGATACAAAACAGCCTGCAATCTTACCTATCTTTGGCACTGAAAAAATCTGCTTGATCTCAACATGCCCTGCAACATGTTCCTTGTATATTGGCTCAAGCAGACCAGCCATTGCCTTCTTGATATCCTCAATAAGGTCATAGATTACATCATAGTACCTGATATCAATATTCTCTCTTTCGGCTATCTGCACCACCCTGGCGTTGGTCCTTACCCTGAAGCCTATGATTATGGCGCCGGATGCAGTGGCGAGCATGACATCCGATTCAGTTATTGCCCCTGTTGATGAGTGTATAACCCTGATTTTAACCGCTTCAGTTCCCAATTTATTGAGGGATTCAGTCAGTGCCTCAAGTGAACCCTGTACATCGGCCTTGATGATAATATTGAGTTCCTTGATTGCCCCTTCACGAATCTTTTCATAGAGGTCATTTAGGCTTACAATGTCACTCTTTCCCCTCTCCTTCTCTTTTATCTTGGCCTGGCGGTGTTCAACGATCTGCCTTGCTGTTTTTTCATCAGGGACGACATAAAATTCATCACCGGCCTTTGGCACACCTGACATACCGTATATTTCTACAGGAACAGATGGCGTGGCCTCCTTCAGCTTTTTGCCCCGGTTATTCAGCATAGCCCTTACACGCCCGTAGTTCTCACCGCATATGAAATGATCACCCTGCCTGAGTGTTCCTTCCTTAACCAGAACCGTTGCAACAGAGCCCTTACTCTTGTCAAGCTGCGCCTCAATGATTGTTCCTTTTGCAGGCTTGTTTGGATTTGCCTTTAATTCAAGTATTTCTGACTGTAAAAGGATAAGCTCCATCAGCTCATCAACTCCCTGGCCTGTTTTAGCAGAGATCTTTCCGAATATGGTATCACCGCCCCATTCTTCAGGTGTAAGTTCAAGCTCTGCCAGCTCCCTTATAACCTTGTCAGGATTTGCCTCGGGTTTATCCATCTTGTTGATGGCCACAATTATTGGTATCTTTGCGGCCCTTGCATGGTTGATTGCCTCTCTTGTCTGGGGCATTACGCCATCGTCAGCAGCCACAACAAGTATAATTATATCTGTTACCTTGGCTCCCCTTGCCCTCATTGCGGTAAATGCCTCATGCCCCGGTGTATCCAGAAAGGCGATATCGCCGCTCTCTCTTTCAACATAATAGGCGCCAATATGCTGGGTAATACCACCTGATTCACCGGCTATTATGTTTGAGCTGCGTATATAATCCAGGAGCGAGGTCTTGCCATGATCAACATGCCCCATTATGGTCACAACCGGCGGCCTGGGTTTTAGATCCTCCGGTTTGTCAGTAAGCTCATCCAGTTTAACCTCCATTTCAAACTGGTCGAGTTCAAGCTCATACCCGAATTCATCGGCAGCAAGGCATGCGGTCTCAAAATCGATCTGCATATTAATATTTCCCATAACACCCATCTTTATAAGAAGTTTTATTAGGTCTGCGCCCTTTACTCCCATTGCCTTGGCAAGATCAGATACAGTTACATGTTCAGGCACCTTGAGCCTTCTCTTGCTTGCCTTGGGGGTAGTAATTTCAGTCTGTTTAAGTCTTTTAATGACATCCTTTGTCTTTTTTGATGATTTCCTGTCCTTTAACCTGGGCCTTCTGTCTTCATACAGGTCGGCGCGTTCAAATACCTCAACCTTCTTGTGCCTCAGCCGGATATCTGACTCCACTTCCTTTTTAGGTTTTTCTCCCTTTTTCCTGTCTTTTCTTTTTTTAGGTCTTCGGTCGTCAGATTCTTCATCAAATGATTCTACGCCAATATTAGCGGCTGGTAAGATTTCCTTTCTCTTATATTCACTGGATACCCTGACAACCTGCTGTTTCGCCTTATCCCCTGATATTTCCGCTTTAGGGGTAGCGGCAACAGGCTCCGGAAGTCTGATAATTCGGGCAGGCCTGTCTTTAAGCCTCTTTTTCGGTTTTTTACCTGGTGCCTTTTCATGGCCTTTTTCTTCAGCCGTATCAATATCCAGGGCCTCATCCAGCTCTACCTCAGCCTCTTCTTCTATCTCGGGTGAAGTAGTTTCGATCTCTACTGCAGCATCTTCAGCCTCAGTTTTGTCTGTAACCTTTACCCTCTTTTTGTCTTCGGTTACTTCCTCTGCCATTGCATCTGATTCTTCAGACTCTTTTATTGCTGCCTTATCCTGGGTGACATGGCCGATAGCCTCTTTGCCTCTTTTTACAGGTTCCGGGGCAGATGGCTTTTTAATAATACGTGCGGGTGATTCTTTAACAGGGGTAATGACCTCAGGCTTTGTTTCAGGAAAGGGTTCTGCCTTCATTGTTTCTTCTATTGTCTCAGTTTCTTCAACCTGAACGACCTTTCTCCTGCGGATGACATTACGCTGAAGCCGTTTCTCTTCAATAACTTCGGATACACTGCCAGCCTTAACTATCTCTTTTGCCCGTCTAATATCACTGTCATCAAGGGTACTCATGTGATTTTTTACAAGCATACCGCCGGCTTTCAACCTGTCAACCAGTTCCTTGTTGTCAATTTTTAGTTCATTGGCCAGTTCATAGACCCTTACTTTAGACATTTAATCCCCTTTTCTTAAAAAATCTTTCCATGCATGCTGCGTCATTACAGATGTATATTCCACGGCCATTTTGTCTCTTGAGGTTATCAATAACAACACTGTTATCCTTATTGATAACAAGCCGTATCAACTCCATTTTCCCCTTTTTTGATCTGCATGATACACATGTCCTTATCGGTACATGGCTAACACATCTATTCATCAGTATTATCAGATTCTTCTTTATCACTGCCCGCCTTTGTTCCTGATGCATCTGTTCCAGCATCCTGAAGATATTCTTTTGCAGTAGCAATCAACTGGGCAGCATCCTTTTCATTAAGTCCCTCTACATTTGCCAGTTCAGCCAGATTGGCTGATGCAACATCCGCTATTGAGCGGTATCCTTCCTGATAGAGTTCCGTTGCTATAGCCTCACCCACGCCCTCCAGACTTAAGAGTGAATTATATGAGTCTTTGAGATTTTTATTGTAATCAGTCTCGCTGGTCACATCCAGGTTCCAGCCTGATATCTTGGATGCGAGCCTGACATTCTGACCTCTCCTGCCTATTGCAAGAGAAAGCTGGTCATCAGGCACAACAACAACCATAGAATGATTGATTTCATCCACGATTACCCTGGTAATTTCAGCTGGCGCAAGGGCATTGCAGATAAATTTAGCAGGGTCATTATCCCAGGTGACAATATCTATCTTTTCACCCCTTAATTCCTGTACAACAGCCTGAACCCGGGAACCCTTCATACCGACACATGCCCCTACCGGATCAACATCGCTGTCCTTTGACATTACTGCAATCTTTGCCCTGCTGCCTGGTTCACGGGCAACCTGTATAATGCTTACAATGCCTTCTGAAATCTCAGGTACCTCATTTTCGAAAAGCATGGATAAAAAGTTGGGATGTGTTCTGGAGAGTATTATCTGAGGCCCTCTGCTGAACTGCCTGACCTCCAGTATAAAAGCCCTTACCCTGTCACCTTGTTTGTAGGTCTCTTTAGGTATCTGCTCTTTGACCGGCAGTTCTGCCTCTGCCTTGCCAAGATTCACAATAATGGCGCCCTTGTCAAAACGCTGGACAATACCGTTTATGATCTCACCGCGCCTGTCCTTGAAGTCATCAAAGACAACATTTCTTTCAGCCTCACGAAGCCTTTGCATTATAACCTGTTTTGCCGATTGGGCAGCAACCCTGCCAAGTTCATCCGTTTCCATCCTTATTCCAAGGCTGTCACCTATAACAGCATCCGGATCAATCTCATGGGCATCTTCAAGGGATATCTCAAGGTTTTCATTTGCTACTTTTTCAACGACCTCCTTAAATTCAAAAACCTCGATTTCACCCATCTCTTCGTTGAACTTTATTTCGAGATCATAGTTCTGCCCAAGCTTTTTTCTTGCAGCGGCCTTTACTGCCTCCTCAAGGGTCTGTATTAACGTATCTCTCTCAACACCCTTTTCACGGCCTACCTGCTCCAATACTTTCAATAAATCTGAAGTCATTTTAGATTCACTCCATTATTTGTGCTGTTAACTGTACCTTCTTTATTATTATCAAAATCATATACCATGTTTGATTTTTCAATATCGTTAAAAGGCAATTCTATTATATTTCCCGATGATTCAAGAAAAACTGTCTGGTCAGCGCATTTTTTCAGTACGCCTGTAAAACTCTTTTGCCCATTGACAGCCTGTTTCATTTTAAGTTTAATCCTGCTGCCTACAGCCCTTATAAAATCCTTTTCCCTTCTTAAAGGGCGATTAAGACCGGGGGATGAAACCTCCAGGACATATTCATGATCAATGATCTCTTTTATATCAATAATGTCACCAAGCTCTCTGCTTACATCAGCACAGTCATCTATCGTGACACCATTTCCCTTGTCTATGTAAAGTCTTAAAACCCAGCGCCCGTAAGTTGACAGGTATTCCACCTCTACCAGTTCGTACCCCATATCATAAAGCATGGGTTCAATCAGCTCAAATACCCGATCCCTTATAGTAGAAATATCTGTCAATCTCTATTTTCCCCAAAAACTAATAAAAAAGCGGGTTTTAAGACCCGCTTCAGAATCATGAACTCTATCTTTAGCAAATATGCATTAGTCAAAAGATCTTTATCAGCATATTGCAAAACATTGTGCCCACAATTCGAAGAAGATCAACCTCATTGGTTAACAACCTCAAAAAGGGAATCAGGATCAATAAGACATATATGGAGCGGGCAACGGGGTTCGAACCCGCGACACCAAGCTTGGGAAGCTTGTACTCTACCAACTGAGCTATGCCCGCATTTATTTTTTGTCTTTATGTCTGCGCCTTATAAAAAATAATGAAAGGCCACAGTTAAAATCCTGTATCATCACTATATAAAAAAAGAGATGATGCCTTTACTTATCAAAAGTAATTTGGCTTTTTTATCATATGAGGAATCATTGTCAAGAGAATATCTTATGAGCGAGATAATACAATAATAGGTAATTTCCGAATAACTATTTATCAATTTGCCAAATTAACCTTAAATTAGTATCAACAACATAAACATGGCTGGAGAATATTATTTTTGTTTTTTATTGTCAACAATTGAAAAAAAAGTCATACCATTTTGCATAATTGTATGTTAATTTATTCTTAAAAAATATTTTATAACAGGGAGAAAAAGGGTTCCTTGGAAGAAGATTCAAACCGTAGTATTTTAAACAAAATTTTGTCCTTCATGAATAAGCACCATCTTCAGAATGGAACAGACCTTGCTGATGAGATCAATGATCTTATAGATGAAGGACAGGCAAAGGGGTTTATCACTGATGAAGAATCGGATATGGTTCACGGTGTGCTGGAGCTTAAAGAGACCACAGCGCTTTCAATAATGATACCCAGAACCGATCTGACTTCTGCGCCTATTGATAGTACACTTGGTGAGCTTATAAATCTTATTTCCACATGTGGACACACCAGGATACCGATCTACGGGGAGAATATCGATGAAATCATTGGAATACTCCATGCCAAGGATCTATTGAAACTATTCGGCAGCCCCCCTGATACAAAAATTACCACTGATATCCTTAGAAAGACCTTTTTTGTGCCTGGCAGCCAGAAGATCAGTATCCTTTTAAGGGATCTCAAAACCAAAAAAAATCATATGGCAGTGGTCACAGATGAATATGGCGGCACAGAAGGCATTATCACCATAGAGGATATCCTGGAAGAAATAGTAGGTGAAATAATGGATGAGCATGATCATGAGGACCCACTCATGACCAAAATAGATGACCATACCATACTTGCGGATGCACGCCTTGGCGCAGAAGAGCTGGAGGAGATATTTGATATAAAGCTGCCGGATGGTGATTTTGAATCTGTTGGCGGGTTTATTATAAATATGATGGGCAGGATACCTAAGGCAGGTGATGAGCTTATCTACAACAACCTGAAGATTCTGATCAAATCTGCTGATGAAAGAAGGATAGATAAGGCGCTGATCACCTTATGTGATAATCAGGATGAAGCGGAAGAATCTTTTACCTGAAATATTACCCACTCTTTTCATGAAATGATACAGTCCAGCATCCTTGAATAGAACAGTAAAAATATGAGCCAGATATCAGTGAATAAAAACCTGCCTGCAATTGTGTCAGGGCTCCTGTTAACAGCCTCATTTCCGCCCCTTAATACAGACTGGCTGATCTGGATAGCTTTAATACCCCTTCTGATATCCATCAATGACGAGACACCTAAAAGGGCATTCAGGCTCGGCCTTATAACAGGGCTGACTCATTATGTCACCCTGCTCTACTGGATTATTAACGTGTTAGCCACCTATGGAGGGCTGGACATATACACCAGTATTGTTGTTTTGCTGCTTCTGGCACTCTATCTTTCACTCTATACTGCCTCCTTCTCTGCATTGATAACCATTAAAGACCACTGCAGGTTAAGGATATTTCTATTTGCAGCCATTTGGGTATCCCTTGAATATGTAAGAACCTTTTTTCTTACCGGGTTTCCATGGGGACTTCTTGGTCACAGCCTGTACAGCAGGCTATCACTGGTTCAGATTGTGGATATTACAGGGGTATACGGGCCATCCTTTATTATAGCTGCTGTAAATCTCTCTATATTTGAGATCATAAATGCGCGAAGTCATCTTTTTAAAAACAGATATCTGATAACAGAAACCATCCTGTTATTAGTGGTTATCGTCCTCTCCTTTAACTATGGGAAAAAGGCCCTTGCGCGATACAGCATCATTAAACCTGAAAACACAATGATTAATGCCGCCATTATACAGGGGAATATTGACCAGTCAGTCAAATGGGATATCAGCTTTCAGGATAAGACCATCATAAAATATGCAGAGATGACACAAAAAAGTTTTAATACCTCTCCTGATATTGTTGTATGGCCTGAAACCGCAGTCCCTCTTTTTTTCCAGGATGAGAACCCTTTAGCAGAAAGGATTTATGAGCTTGCAAAGGAGGGTAATACCCACCTTATATTCGGGAGCCCCGGATACAAAAGGGATGGCGACAGGATACTCTACTATAACACTGCCTGGTATATCTCTCCACAGGGCGAGATAAAGGGGCAGTACAGCAAGAATCATCTTGTGCCATTTGGGGAATATGTGCCATTCCAGAAAATTTTTCCATTTATTTACAGGCTTGTGCCGTCGGCAGGTGATTTTTCAAAGGGAGAAAAGAATGACCCGCTGATGCTTGGCAGCACTTCATCCGGGATACTTATCTGTTATGAGGTGATCTTTCCTGACCTGGCGCGTGAGCAGGTGCGCAAAGAGGCATCTATATTTATAAACATTACAAATGATGCATGGTTCGGTTACTCAAGTGCGCCATATCAGCACCTGTTCATCTCGGTATTCAGGGCAATAGAAAACAGAAGACCCATGATACGTTCCGCAAATACAGGTGTGAGCGCAATCATTGATCCGAGAGGCGTTGTAACTGCACAGGGCGATATCTTTACAGATGAGATCATCACAGGCAGGGTCTCTACCGGTTATAATGAGAAAACCTTTTACACCAAAAATGGGGATATATTTGCATTATCTTTATCAATCATATGTTTATTTATATTTTTTATACCCCTGTTTTACAGTAAAGCACCTGTGAAAAAATAATCCGATATAAAATCACTAAGTACCATCTTGCCTGAGCAGGCATAAGTGACACTGTTAGAGATTACTATTATGCTTGATGCAACTCAGGTTTTTCAAAACCAAAAAAGGCTTGTATTTTTAATGTTTGTTAAAGATAATATGTTTAATATTTTTTTTAAAAGGAATAATATTATGAATACATTCACAGCAGTGATACACAAAGAAGATAATCTGTATGTTGCAGAATGCCCTGAGATTGGTACTGCCAGCCAGGGAGAAACAATTGAGGAGGCAGTTAAAAATCTTAAGGAAGCAACAGAACTATATCTTGAGGAATTTCCTTTAAACCCTATTCCTCGATCTATTCTTACAACATTTGAGGTATCTGCTAATGCCTGAGCTGCCCATCATCTCAGGTGATGAAGTTATAAGAGTATTAAAGCGACTCGGTTTCTATGAAGTAAGACAAAAAGGCAGTCACGTTGTCATGCGCCGCGAACATAAAGGCTGTGTCATCCCCAGGCATAAAGAAGTTGCTGTTGGAACACTTAAAAGTGCACTAAAGCAAGCCGGGATCTCCTCTGATATATTTATCGAAGCATTTAAAAAATAGTTATTTTTTGTTAATAGCCTGTTATTACTCGCATCATTTCCCTACTTATTTTAAGGTCGTCATGCCCAGAAAAATCATTTTTAATGTCATTCCCCGACACGGATCGGGGAATCCAGTCTTGTAGGTCGTGTTGAATTCATGAAACGCGACGTGATTTTAATGCCTCTGAAGGACTGGAAGCGGAAACAGGTTTGCGTTTATCCTTATTAACTTTTACTTCCTTCTCCATCGATTCAGAAGAAAGGGATTCTTAAGGGAGATCGGACATGTCAGGTAATTTTCTTACGGTTCTAAAACTAGGAGGAAGCGTGATCCTCCCACGTGAATCTGTTTTGAGTATGTTTTTGTTAGTCATATTAATACTCCTGATTGGTTATGACTTTTAAAAGATAATAAATTCAATCGTATTAAAAATCAATAATGGGATAATGGAAAAAGAGCACAGAGATTTTATTAGGCCTCTAAATCGCAATAAATTCCTGAAACGCAACATGAATATTTTGTCGTGTTTCGCAGGTTCAGCACGACCTGCGAAGTTGTTGGCTTAAAGACTTTATCCAGCAAAAAGTCTCTCCCCTTGTGGGAGAGATTAGAGAGGGGGGAGTAAGCATTTGTTCTTCCCAGACCTATTCTCTCATAGTCCTCATTCCCTGACGCCGATCGAGGAATCCAGTATTTTCTCTTAATTCCCACCCAGCTTTAAATTTGGGATAAATTGCAATAGGAATCCTGTATTTCTTCCTCGTTCTATTGTATGGTATTTATTTGTAGTGGCACAGAGCCTGTGCCATTGTTGGCACGCTGCCGTATTCCCCCTACATAAACCCTGAAAAAGATTGCTCTTGTAGGGGCGAAAAATCTTTCGCCCTGTTATGTCATTCATCCAATTACAATTTTTAAAAATAATGGATTTTTTCTATTTGCTTATTTTAATTCGATTAAGTATTATCCACCAGCTTCAAAAATATTTTTCCTTTAAATATAAGTAGTTATATTCAGCACGCTTTTTGAGGTGCTATTCATAATAAATTGTTTCAGTTTTTCATTGGAGTGGGGTTAACACCCTTATTTTTAAATTGCCGGTTCATCTTTCTGTATAACATCCCAAAAGTATAGATATACAGAACTGGTGAATAACTTTTTGGGCTGGAGGAATAGCATGGAGGATGGAATCAAAGAAGGTGTTTTCAAAGTTGTACGCTTTGTTGCAAGTCCATTGAGATTTTTTGCACTCGCAATAGTAGGCCTTCTTGCAGCAGTTGTTGGTTTGGCTTGGAAGTCAACTCTCCCGTCGGAAATCACTGCTTTACTAATATATATACTGCTCTGTGCAGTGGGCGTTCTTGTTGTAATGGTAACGTATTTAATTATATGTCATCCGAGAAAACTCGTCTTCGATCAAGAGGCGCATCTCACCTATTTACGCGAACGCTTGGGAGACAGTACTTTGTTAGAGACATACATTTCAGGAATGTTACCAGGAGAGGAACCTCCTAGTCAAATAGAAAGGGGGGCCATGTAATGCTTCTATTAATAACATATGACCTCAAAAAACCTGGCCAAGACTATTCAAAACTTTATGAGGCAATTAAAAGTGAAGGTTGGTGGTGGCACCATCTTGATTCAACTTGGATCGTTAAAACTAATAATGGGCCAGAACATTGGTATAATAAACTATCTCAGCATCTTGATGCCAATGATTATATTTTCATTTGTGAACTAAAAGATAACTACTATGGCTTTTTACCAAATAAGGCATGGGAATGGCTCAAAGACGCTTTTAATAGATAGATATAAACCCAACCTCAATTTAATAAATGCGGACTTGGCTAAAGAACCACTAAGCCGGTTATCAAACGAACAATAAAACAATTAGGAGGATGCTATGGCTAAGAAACGAGTATTTGTTAGTTTTGATTTCGACAACGACAAGGTGCTTAAGGATTTTATCATCGGACAGTCACGACTAGCTGACGCACCATTCGAGGTGATTGACACCTCTCTGAAAGAAGCTGCTCCAATGAAGACTTGGGAGGACAAAGCCCGCGCTGCCATCAAACGATCAAATATCGTAGTTGTGATGGTTGGGCCAAAAACGTACAAGGCCCCAGGTGTTTTGAAGGAAGTAGGAATGGCCCGAGAGGAAGGAATACCAATTGTCCAAGTTATTGGATATAAAGACGGAAATTACACTGCTGTACCTAATGCTGGTCGGCTATATGCATGGAATTGGGACAATATGAAAAAACTTTTGGGATAGGATCGATGGATAAGGTCAAATTTCCCCACTGCTGATACACTGCAAGGAGATACTATGGCACGTCGGGCATTTTATAGCTTTCATTACATTCCTGATAACTGGCGCGCGTCTCAAGTTAGGAACATGGGTGTTATTGAAGGTAACAAGCCAGCCACCGATAATGACTGGGAAACAATCAAGAAGAAGGGCGACGAAGCCATCCAAAAATGGATTGATGATCAACTCAGTGGTAAGTCAGTGGCCATCGTGTTGATCGGAGCAAAGACATCTGGTCGAAAGTGGATCAAATATGAGATCAAGAAAGGATGGGAGGACGGAAAAGGCCTGCTTGGGATATATGTCCACAATTTGAAGGATAAAAACGAAAAACAAGCAATAAAAGGTAGTAATCCGTTTTCAGCTTATAAAGTTGGAGACAAGAATATGGCCGATATTGTTAATGCCTACGACCCACCCTACTCTACAAGCAAGAACGTTTATGAACATATCAAAAATAATCTTGCAGACTGGATTGAGAAGGCTATAGAAATCAGAGGGGAATACGTCTGAAAACCCTCGCAACCTACATGGCAATACCCCTCTTTTAGGGGCACGCATTTGGCTGTCGGGATCTGTTCCCGAAGAGCAGGACTCTACCGAGGTGCAACGTAGTACAATCCTCAATTTCGTTCGTCAATTTTCTCGTCTTATATTCGAACATGGAGGGCACATTGTTCACGGAAGCCATCCAAGTATCACGCCAGTTCTCTTGGAGGAATGTAAACGTCATCAAGAACAGGGCGGTAGAAAAGATGCTTTGATGCTTGCAGTATCCCGCCTTTGGTCGAAGAACCCTAATATTGTACCACTTGATGAGTGGCGGCAGACTGCGATTGTTTACGAAACTCCAGAAGTCACAGGAGAGCGATCTCGTGACGAAAGTCTGGAACAACTTAGAAGGTGGTTAGTAGCACGTTGTGATGCGGTTGTAGTCGTTGGAGGAAAATGGTGGCATACTTTAGCCGGTCGAGCTGGTATCCCTCTTGAACTTGGCTTGGCGATTGAAAGAGGACTTCCATGTTTTCTTCTTGGTGGGCTTGGTGGAGTAGCTCAGGATTTTGTAAAGAATAACCCTGACATTTTATCGCGACTTAAAAACGGACTCGATTTGGAATCGAATCGTATGCTCTCAACCAAGGAAAACATTGAGAGTATCGCAGCAGAAGTATGTACTCAACTGGAACGTCTCCCACTCGTTAGAGGTCGTGGTTATGATGGGGCATCATTCAGAATCCTGTCTCTGGACGGTGGGGGACTGAAGGGGGCGTTTACCGCCGCCGCTCTTGCTGCATGGGAAAAGCAAACGGGACTAAGGATTGTAGATCATTTTGATCTTATCGCAGGAACTTCCACTGGAGGGATTCTTGCAATAGGCATTGGACTCGGTCTGTCAGGACAACAAATGCTTAATTTTTACATGAAGCGCGGGGCTACCATTTTTCCAATAACTCGATTACGTAGTAGGTTTAAGCATACAGTTCAACATTTTTTAAAACCGAAATACGCACAAGAAGTATTATTGCACGAATTGGAAAACGCTTATTATTCTGGAGGCAAAATTCGAGTTATAAAAGACTCTATCTGTCGTTTAGTGATTCCAACGTATCATGCCTTGGCGGGTGCATCTCACCTGTTCCGAACTCCTCACCATCCTGATTTAACAGCTGATGCTAATACCGAAGCTGCTCACGCTGCATTGGCAACCGCAGCAGCACCAACATTCTTTACTGCTGCCAAAATTGCAAACATGGTGGCCGAGAGCAGTTACTTTGATGGAGGAGTGTGGGCAAACTCTCCCGCAATGGCCGCAGTTATTGAAGCAGTCTGCTTCCTGAGAATCCCAGTTGAACGAATTGATGTCCTAAGCGTAGGTACCACAGACGAACCTTTTACTGTTCGAAAACAAATACAAGCTGGAATAGTTGGCTGGTTATGGAAAAAGAAAATTTTGGAGTTATTAATGAATGTGCAACAGGAATCATCATTAAAACTTACAAAATGTCTCCTTGGGGCACCTCGTTTTTTAAGGGTCAATACTACCACTAAACCAGGAATTTACAGCCTGGATTCACCGGAAGAAATAGAGGAACTGTCCGATCTCGGTTGCCGTTCGGCATTGGATACAGATACGCTTGGGCAAGTGAAATCCCGATTTCTAAATGGTGTATATGTTGCACCTTGGGAGCGTTTTTGTTGATTACTTATAAATTAGTTAAATTGTATGCATACACATACAACGTTGTTGTTAAGGATAATTCAGTATTCAGGTAAATAATAGTAGAATTACTCAATGAAGGCATTGCACTGGATGGCAATTCCACTTCGCTCCATAGCCACCAGTGAGCTTTTACATTGAGGTGAGGGCGTGTTATTATGCCAATTTCAATAAATGATTTAAAATCCGCCGCTGGAAGATCTTATAGAACTATGGCAGCAACAACACTAAACGAGGCCCATGCAAAACGGGTACAAACTGCCTTTCTTTGCCATAGTCATAGAGATGAAGATTTAGCTAAAGGCCTACAAGTTTTATTAGCTGAGGGAGGATGGCAGCTATATATAGATTGGCAAGATAATCAAATGCCTGATCAGCCAACCAAAACCACAGCAAATAAAATAAAGCAAAAAATAAATGAATTGAACTGGTTTATATTTTTAGCCACTCCGAATTCGACAAGCTCTAGGTGGTGTCCTTGGGAGATTGGATTTGCGGACAGTACGAAACCCAACGATCAAATTGTGATTGTTCCAACCACGGATGCTTCTGGAAAATGGTATGGAAACGAATACCTTCAGCTATATCAACAAATAACTATAGCATCTGGAGGTGGACTAGCTGCTTTCCCTCCAGGCCAGAATTCCGGTGGAAAATTTATAAAATACCTTTGAAAAGGAGTGTGTGAAAGTGGAGAAAGAGGACGCTGTGAAACGCTGTTATTAGGTTTAAAAGACTCAACCTATAACATAACAACATCCCACTTAAGAATTCATCCAAATAGAAGGGACAACAATTGAAACAACCACCTCTGAAAGCATTGCACCCTGATAGCTCTTTCAGCATAGCAAAACTGGAAGGCTACCGGAAGATTGGTACTCCAGGTCTTATCGACTCTTTAAAACCAGGGGAACCATGTTCATTCAGATTCAACCGGATGGTACTATCATGGATGGTCATCACCGAATTCATATACTTCGCAAACGCGGAGTAGATGTTGACTCAGCCTTTCAAATAATAGAAAAGGCTCGTAAGCGGCCTGTCCCTGATACTAAAGAACAGCGTACCTGGGTTGAACAATATGCCACAGGCCTGAAAACTGCTGGCAGCTTGAAAGTTGCAGAAAAAGCGGAACAATATAAAACAACGGCGGGATTTGGCCATAATGCCAATGCTGACAACATTGTAAAAAGATAAGTTATCACGCAAAGCCGCAAAGAACACAAAGAAAAACAATTTTTATTTTAAGTAGTTACCTTTGCGACTTTGTGTCTTTGTGTGAAATTCAGTTTTTTACGAAATCATAGTGTAAAGGAGAACATCATGAGATTAATATTCCTTTCAATTTTTGCAGCACTTACAATCGGGTTATCGACACAATCCGATTCATATGATGGCATGGCATTGATCCCATCAGGTGAATTTAAAATGGGCAAGGACATACAAAATGGCCTTGGATTTAGCCCTGATCATAAAGTAAAGGTAGATTCTTTTTACATGGATAAATATGAAGTTACGAACAGGGAATATTTAAAATTTTGTCAGGAAACAGGTTATAACCTACCGGAATTCTGGAATACAGATATTTTTAAAAGCGGAGAAAAATACCTTGATTATCCGGTTGTCGGAATAAACTGGGAGGATGCAAATAAATATGCAGAGTGGGCTGGTAAACGATTACCGACAGAAGCTGAATGGGAATATGCAGCAAGAGGTGGCCTGGTTGGTAAAGATTTTCCAAATGGCGATAAATGGACAAAAGAAAGTGCGAAACAAGATAGTACCGGCTGGAAAAACCTGATAGAACCGGTTGGGAAATATGAGCCTAATGGATTTGGGTTATATGACATGGGTGGTAACGTATGGGAATGGGTTAATGACAGGTATTCAGAAACCTATTACAAAGAAGGTATCTACGATAATCCAAAAGGCCCTGATAAAGGGGCAAACAGGGTGATCAGAAGTGGAAGCTGGCACTCCGGGGAAATGTGTTATAAGGTATTTTTCCGAAAAGGACTTATTTACAATTGGTCTGATTTTGCTGTCGGTTTCCGGTGTGTAAAAGATATAAGGATATAATATGAATGAATCATATGAATTTAACGATGATAAAACATTAAGATCATCCCTGGTACTAATAAAAAAATGTCGGGCTACTACCTTTTTTGGTATAACAATTTTGTTAACATGGTCCTGTCATTGTCTTTTATACCTTAATGCAAATAGTTTATTACCTATTTATATTCCTTCTAAATTAATACCTGTTATATCGATGATCAGTGGTTTCGGACCAAGCCTGGTAGCCATCTTACTTACATTGATAACAGAAGGGAAAGAAGGGTTAATAAAATTAGTTAAAAAGGTTTTTATATGGAGGGTAAATTTTTACTGGTACCTTTTTGTCCTATTTTCTTTTGCAATAATTATCATATTATCCTTAGGAATTTTTTCTTTTATTAGCGACGAGTCTTCTGTATTTAAAACCTTAATTAAATGGCAATTATTATTACCTTACTTCCTGTTAAACTTTTTTCTTGGTGGGCCATTAGGTGAAGAATTAGGTTGGAGAGGTTATGCGTTGCCAATTCTACAGAAAAAATATAACGCATTAATGTCGTCTATCATAATTGGTATATTTTGGACTTTATGGCATTTACCATTGTTTTTTTCTCCTGAAAGCCAATTGTCTGCTACACCAATTCCTCTTTTTTTTCTATTCAATACGTCATCATCAATTTTATTTACCTGGGTGTATAACAATACAAATGGTAGCGTTTTATTATGCCTTTTATTTCATACTTCCAACAATTTTTTCAGTGCTATTTTCTCCGTCATGCCTAAATCAAGTGGAAGTTCAATACCAATATATTTAATTACAGGATTATTAATGATAACGGCACTCGCTGTAATATATAAAGCAGGCCCAGCTAAATTATCGAGGAATAAATCTTTTTAACTTGGTAAACAACTTAACAAATGAACTTACTGATGCCCATTTAACATAAATTGGAAATATCATATGCATGTTATAAAATTAAGTATCTTAGCCCGACTTTCGCTATTGGGCATGTTTAAAAAAATAAGTAATTGAAAATATGAAGTATTTTTTAGCAGAGGTTAAAAAGTCTTCACTACAGAGACATTTAGCCCTTGTGATAGCTCAGGTGGAG
>JAAZBV010000119.1 GCA_012513605.1 Desulfatiglans sp.
ATCAGCAAGACAAAGGCTGGTTGATATACGATGGTAGGCAATTAGAAATTGGGAAATCAACTACTTAACATCAGGCTAAACAAGGATGCCCGGAAAAATCGCCGGGCACCTGTTAGCCCGGCAGTTGTAGCGGAAATATGGTATTTGGGGAAATCAGCAATATTGCCAAAATCCCCAAATAGCAGTATCGAAAACAGAAATCCGGGCTGAATTAAATCCTATTTACAAAAATTGGCAACGTTGCTAAAAGTTGTAAATAGAAATTATAAATCAAAAATTAATCGTAATAATAACTGGTTATCAAAAATAAACAGTCGGTAAATAGCGGGCAAAATCGGCTTTTAACCATGAAGTCAAGGCGACTGGCTGGCATCATGCTGAATCGAGTTCATAGCCTTAGCAGCCTTTCTTCCTGCACGACATTGGTTGCCATAAATCCGCCAGTTCCTTACCGCCATCGTTAGTGAGCTAGGAGAGCGTAGTGCCAACTTCAAGCAAAGGTGAAGATCCATCCAATGGCTGGGAATCCGTCGCAAAAGAATTCATATCCATTGCATCCTGGGACATAGGAGCTGCGACCGTTATGAGTTGGAGTAGCTTTCTTAAACCAGGACAAGCAGTTTTAGATGTTGGATGTGGGTTTGGCGGATCGTACACCAAAGGCCTGACGGAAAAAGGAATTGAAGTATACGGAATCGATGCTTCAGACACGCTGATCTTAGAACACCAAAAGAGATTCCCAAAAGCATTCGTTCGATGTGAACCTGCTGAAGAGTCTTCACTTTTCAACAGAGAATTTGATGGAGTTCTGTCCGTGGGATTAATCTTTCTCTTGTCTCATGAGAAGCAACGAATGGTGCTTGAGAAGATGGCCGATTCAGTAAAAGAAGGGGGGCGGCTTTTATTCAGCTCTCCTTTTCAGGTCTGTGACTGGACTGATCTATTAACCGGGAAGAGATCTGCATCATTGGGCAGAGACATTTATGTCGAGACCCTTCAGAAGCACGGCTTGAGATTGATCGGTGAATATACAGATGAAGGTGAAAATCACTACTTCGATTTTCAGAAGGCGCCTACATTGTGAGTCGCTCACTAACAAACCGGTGAAGAGCGACAAAAGTATGTTGGCGTGCCTTACCAGGGGCGTTAAGATCATGGAAGTGAATATGAATGGATTACAAGTCAGATATCAACAAATCGGCGATGCTAAACGTTTCTACGAGATACTTACGAATCCCGATTTCATCCTTTTTCCTGTGAAACCTAAAAGCATCGAAGCGGAGAAGCGCTTTTTACGAACCACTAAACGACTGCGTGAAAACAATGTAGCCTATAACTATACCATTTTGTTGAGACGCAGGGTTGTGGGTGCAATAGGAATTAAAATCGACCAACATCGTACATACATTGGTGAGATAGGTTACTTTGTGGATAGAAAATACTGGGGGAGAGAAATAGCTGTTAACGCAGTAAACCTTATTGAAGATATCTGCTTTGATGAGCTTGGATTGGAACGAATAGAGATCAATACTCTTAAGCAGAATGTTTTAAGTATTCGCGTAGCTGAGAAGTGCGGATACAAAAAGGAGGGTATCCAAAGACACAAAATTAAGCTTGGCGGGAAATGGGAGGATGCCTACCTGTTTGCCAAGGTGAAAAATTGATCATGACAGTGCGTTTTTCAAGGATATGGAACATAGTGATGATGAAAAACGATATTACTGCCTTGGTAAAGTCTCCGATGGAGTAATGACTGTAAGATTTACATACCGTCAAAATAAAATCAGAATAATTGGTGCTGGGTATTGGCGGAAAGGAAAGAATATATATAAGATGCTTATGCAAGGCGTTCCCCGCGCATTCGCCTTAAAACTTGACTTGTGTAGCTTTTAAGCTGCAATACAATCATGAATGATACCAAAATACAACTTCTTGAGTACATAAAGGAGAATGGAATGAAAAAATTAACAGATAAATATGAAGACAATCTCAAAAAAGATCTTCTTGATCCTAGCGAAGCTGCGGAATACTTGAACGCTGCATTGGAAGATGGTTCTAAAGAAGTTTTTTTAATGGCCTTGAAAGACATTGCAGATGCAAAGGGTATTTCTGAAATAGCACGTAAAACAAAACTTAATAGGGAAAATATTTATCGTATCCTTTCAACACAAGGCAATCCGAAATTAAAAAGCCTAAATTCTGTCCGTCATAGTGTTGGTTTGAAGTTGTCTATAGAAGTAGAAAAACAGTTATGAAACCAATCGGCGTACAATCTGCTTCGGGTGACAGCGTAAAAACCAGTCCGTCTTTAAACAACGCGTTACCTTAACATGCCTATGATGTAATGGTCTCAAGTTCTTCAAGCTGTTTTTTATAACACTCAGGACATACCCCGTGCGAAGGCTTGGCCCCTGAAATATCCTTTACATATTTTTCCACTGAGACCCAGTCACCCGCCTCTTCCCTGACCTTTTTGCAGTAACTGCATATAGGGTAGATGCGGCTCAAATCATTAATCAGCCGATCACGCTTGTCTATCTCTTCCTTTGCTTCAACTATACGAAGTGTCAGTTCCACCATCTTTTTGATCTGCGCTATGAGCCTTATATGGAGTTCATTATGGGTGTTCTGCTTGTTGTCTATGAAACAGACTGTGCCAAACTGGCCTCCGTCAGGACGCTCAATGGGCATGCCCACATAGGAGAGCATATGCAGATCTACCGCAGCGGGGTTATCCTTCCACATGGGGTCAAGAAGGGCATTGGGTATAAGGTTAAGCCCATTGCTTTTGAGTGTATACTCACAGTACCAGCCTGAATCAGGATAGGTTGATACATAATCTGCCGGATAGGGGTTGCCTTCGGTCTTGCTTGAGAGAAGAATCTCTATCTCTTTGCCATCAAGCCTGGTGATTAGACCTGCGGGCACACCCAGTATCTCTGAGGTTTCATTTAAAAGGCCCTGCCATTCATTAAGGATGTCCTCAGTCAGTTTCTTCCGGTCAAAAGGATTTTTATCAATATTTTCCATATTCTTTTACCCCCTTATAAAAAAGGTGAATGCATAGATTATACACCAAAACCTAACCATTGGTCATAATTTTTTAATCTGTTTCACAGATCAGATTAAAAATAATTATTCATCCTTTTTCCTGTTTGGGTACTGACTGATATGGTCAAGCATCTTCTCTATTGGCGCTGTGTCCACATGCCGCAGCAGAGCGCCAATATGTTTTATCTCCCTTTTTTTTGCACCGTGTGAAGAGATTTTTCGGGCAAATATCACCGCATCCCTGATTTCATCGGATAGATCAATCCGCTCCAGCTCTTTATCCGAAAGCCTTGTAAGCCTCTCACCGATATCCTGCCTTGCATGATCATCCTTTTTAAGCCTTGTCCTGCTTGGAGGCGCCTCAATGCCCTCTTCATCTTCAAAAAAACTGCTATTGTCCGGCCCTTGTCTTTTCATATAAATTTTTTCTTGAGTTCTGTCTTAAGGATTTTACCATTCGGGCTTTTTGGGAGTTCATCAACAGCATAATACTCCTTTGGCACCTTGTACCCTGCAAGATTCTGCTTGAGGTACTGCTTGAGCGCAACAGGATCAAACGTATGGCCATTTTTCAAAACTATGCATGCGGTCACCTTTTCGCCATATTCCCTGTCAGGAAGCCCGATAACAGAGCACTCCTGAACACAGGCGTAGGTATACAACACCTCCTCTACCTCGCGGGGGTATACATTTTCGCCGCCGGTGATGATCATGTCCTTGACCCGGTCTACAATAAAGATGTACCCATCCTTATTAATATATCCTGTGTCGCCTGTCCTGAACCAGTCAAACCAGAATGACCTTGCTGTCTCCTTTGAATTATTCAGGTAACCCTTGAAGATATTGAGCCCGCGCACGCATATCTCGCCGATCTCACCCTGCTCAAGCGGTTTACCCAGTTTGTCCCTTATCTGTATCTCCATAAGGTTTGCAGGTGTGCCAACTGAGCCTATCACATGCCTGTGGTAATGGTTGAAGGTTACTATAGATGCGCTCTCTGTGAGGCCATAACTCTCAAAGATATTCAATCCTGTCTTTGCCTTCCACTCCCTGACCACCTCTGCTGCCATGCTTGCCGCCGCAGAGAAGCAGTATGTAACCGACTTGAACTTCTCCTTTAAGTCAGGGATCTCAAGCATTCTAATGTAGATTGTTGGCACTGCAAAAAATTTGGTTACCTTGTGGCGCATGATTGCATCAAGGGCCATATCCATATTAAATGAGGGCTGAATCACTATTGAGCCTGAACTGTAGATAGTGGAGTTTACTATGTGCATCTGGCCAAACACATGGTTTAAGGGCAGAAAGCAGAGAGTAATATCCCTCTCGCTGCTCCTCTCATAGCGGGCCACATTTGAGATGGGGTAGAGGATATTTATATGGGAGAGCATGGCCCCCTTTGGCAGCCCTGTTGTGCCGCCAGTATAGAGGATAGCGGCGATATCATCCCTTTCCCTGTCTATGGTCTTGAAGTTCGGGTCGCCATTTGCCGCAAGTTCAACACAGCTCATGGCCCCCTTTTCTGTAATGATATGTTCAGGCCTGTACCTGGTATCTCCATAGTCAAGATCAGAGAGCCTTGACTCTGATGTAAAAAGCACCTTTGGCTTGCAGTCAAAAAGTATCTTCAGGAATTCATTTTTTGTTAAACGGTACGAGAAGGTTACTGCAACAGCGCCGCATTTAAGGGTCCCAAAATACAGGGCAACCCAGTCATAACTGTTAGGGGCGCAAAAACCAACATAGTCTCCGGGCTGCACGCCCAGCTCAACCAGTTTTGATGCAAGCCTTGTGGCGTACTCATTAAACTCCCTGTAGGTATAAACCCTGTCATCCTCTATTATCGCACTCTTATCAGGGAAAAAACATGCTGAATCCTCAAGAATAGTAGCTAGATTCACTGATATTCTCCTTCAGTCTTTTTAAGATTTCCTGCTCATATAGTATAATGAATTTAAAAATTCAAGATAAGCAGATAGCCTTAAGCGTGGCTTTTTTCTTGTTGTTATTTACATGTTTAATTAAAAAAAGTCGAGTATTATCCATTAGTTTTTAGATTTTTATGGAAGGCATACTTAAAAATGGGTTTATATTTCTATGTTTAAAACTTGCTAGACTGTTCAGGGTGAAAATAAAGGGTTTAACAGAGGTAATTACAAATCCTCCTCAACCGGGTATTCATAATTCTGAAATGTCCTGGCAATCATGATGTCCATAGACTTGAGCCTCTTCCCCTGCTGGTTAATGCGTTCAAAAATCCTGCTCACATCTGAGGTTGAATACCCGTACAGGGTAGTAACAGGCAGGCAGTAATTTATAAATACATTTTTCAACTGTAAGAGACCTTTTTTAATCTGTCCGGTGCAGTTATCCTTTTCTGTGAGGCCTTCCATAATGGCTGTGCCTTCAATGAAAATATCATGAAGTGATAAGAGAAAATCCTTGCCCGTCTCTCTCTTCCTGCGCATGTACTCCCCTGCAAAAAAGAATTTCATGTTGTAACCGTCATAAAAAAGGCGGTGATCAAAATTTGCCCGCTCCTTTACCATGATATTTTCTTTATGCATGGACATGAGCATGGAGGTTGCCCTCTGCTGCCCGTCCAGGATATAGACATATCTTTTTGATTTAGTCGCCTCATCATAATGTATTGCGCCGCCAGGGCGTCTGTGGATATTAAGCCTTGTGCCTGTTTCCCAGCACAGTATGTTGCCTATGGGGTAAAACCTGTAAATGCTCTCCCACAGGCTAATGATATCATCCTGCCCCCATACAAACTCCCGCTGAAATGAAGGGATCAGGATAAGGCCTTCTGACAGTTTATTCACAAAATCGATAATCCCGGTATCTATGGTTTTTATTGTTTTTGTCATTTGAATCATATTTATTATGCTTTATTTATTCTGATAATTACAATAAAACCCTTTATTCATCAACCAAATATACCATAAATAGCGGGAGATAAAGCGCTCGTAACATGAACTATCAGGAACTACTCAGGGAAAACAACAGGTTAAAAAATGAGGTGGAACGATTAACCTCGGAAAACAAGAGATTAAGGCTGTTAATCGATGAAGAGGCTCAAAGTACCATTAATATAAAAAGAGATAATCTAAACAATCAACCAGCCCCTGTTATTCTACATCCGGAAAACGCCTCCCACCCTGAAGTAACTAACCATTCAGACACCCAATCAAAGATCAATTTATTCATGTCGCTCTTTAAAGGCCGTGATGATGTTTATGCGACACGATGGGAAAACAAAAAGAGAACAGGATCAGGATATTCACCTGTCTGCCTGAATCAATGGCATAAGGATTTATGTGGCAAACCAAAAACCCCATGCTCCAAATGCAAAAACAGTTCATATGCGCCTTTAAATGAAAGGGTGATAGAGGATCACCTGCGGGGAATTATCGTTGCAGGGGTTTATCCCATGATGCAGGATGAAACATGTTTTTTTCTTGCAATAGGTTTTGATAAGGAAGGATGGCAAAAAGATATATCCATTGTAAGGGATGCCTGCAAAGAGTTTAATATACCTGTAGCCGTTGAACGCTCCCGGTCAGGTAATGGCGGCCATGCATGGTTCTTTTTTGAAGATAGATTACCCGCAACGCTAGCCAGGAGATTAGGTACTGCCCTTTTAACATACTCCATGAACAAGCGGCATGAGATCAGGTTCAAATCATATGACCGATTCTTTCCAAATCAGGATACCCTTCCAAAGGGCGGATTCGGGAACCTTATTGCCCTTCCATTCCAGAAGGCGGCGAGAAATAAACAGAACAGTGAATTCATCAATGAAATCTTTGAGCCATACCCTGATCAATGGGCATTCCTGTCATCAATGAAAAAGATAAACGAGGATCAGGTCGGACAATTTATTGCTGATCTGTCTCATGGGCATGAACTGGGTGAGTTGAAGATCGATGATGAAGATGACCCCAGGCCCTGGGAGACCAGCAGAAAAGTTAATATCAGCAAAAATGATCTCCCTCCAATAATTGATATTGTAAAATCAAATATGCTCTACATCGCGAAGCATGGCATATCTGAAAAGGGGCTTAACCACCTTAAAAGACTGGCATCCTTTAAAAACCCTGAGTTCTATAAACATCAGGCCATGCGTCTGTCGACACATGAATATCCCAGGGTTATTTCATGCGCTGATCTAACTAAAGATTATCTTTGCCTTCCAAGGGGTTGTGAGGCTGATTTGATTGAGGAGTTGAAATCTCTTGATATAGAGATCCAGTTTACTGATAAAACCAATCATGGAAGAAAAATAGACGTAGAGTTTAATGGTCAGTTAAGAGAAGAACAGGCCACTGCCCTTGACCGGATGTTATCCCATAATATCGGTATACTCTCAGGCACAACTGCCTTTGGTAAAACAGTAGTTGCAATCAAATTGATTGCTGAAAGAAGGGTAAATACCCTTATCCTGGTTGATAAGGTAAACCTGCTTAATCAGTGGGTAGAGCGTCTGAATCAATTTCTTATTATCAATGAAACCTTGCCTGATGAAGAAGATTTAAATACAAAAATAAGGGGCAGGAAAAAGAAAAAAGGTATTGTCGGACAATTAGGTGGAGGGAACAGCACCCTGAACGGGATAGTTGATATCGCACTGATGCAGTCTCTTGTGCGCATGGGAGAGGTTAAGGATTTTGTAAAAGATTATGGGATGATCATTGCGGATGAATGCCACCATGCATCAGCCTTTACCTATGAACTTATTTTAAAGGCAGCAACTGCGAGATATGTATATGGCCTTACAGCAACTCCTACACGAAAGGATGGGCATCATCCCATACTCTACATGCAATGCGCCCCCATACGATATCGGGATAACCCTAAAAAGCAGGCGGAAAACCGGCCATTTGCCCATTTTGTTATACCAAGATTCACCCCTTTGAGAATCCCATTTGACAGGGAGGAGAAAGATATATCCATTAATGACATCTACCCTGAGATGATAACTAACGATTTTCGAAATGAACAGATTATTGCAGATGTTGTAGCGTGTCATAAGCTTGGCAGGAACTGCGTCGTCCTTTCCCAGCGGACAGAACATGTTGACCTGCTTGCAGAGAAACTCAAAGAGGATATCCCCGATGTTATAAAATTAACAGGTAACATAGGCAATAAGCAGGCGCGTGAGGCTATTACGCAGATCAAGGAGTTTCCATCAGATAAAAATATTACCATTGTAGCTACCGGCCCTTATATAGGTGAGGGTTTTGATGAACCTCGACTGGATACACTTTTTCTGGTAATGCCTATCTCATGGAAAGGGACCCTGCAACAGTATGCTGGCAGACTCCATCGGTTGTTTGAAAGTAAAAAGGATGTCCTGATATATGATTATGTGGATGTGCATATCAGGATGTTTGAAAAGATGTATTGCAAACGCCAGAGCGGTTATGCATCAATGGGCTATAAGATTAAGGGTGATGCAGTAGATTCGGAAGCAGTGGATATTATATATGACAGGGATAATTTTTTACCTGTCTTTTCAAATGATCTACTTAATGCAAAAAAGGAGATACTTATTGTAAGCCCCTATGTTAAAAAGAGAAGGGTCATGCAGATGGCGCAATATATTGCGCTTGCATTACAGAATAATGTGCGGGTAATTGTAATAACAAGACCGATAGAAGATTTTAAGGAAAAGGAGCAGAGCGCCATTGTTGCAGCATTGGATATATTAAAAGAGATGAAGATAAAGGTCGCCTTCAAATCCAATATTCATCAGAAGTTTGCAATTATGGATCAAAAGATATTATGGTATGGTAGTATCAATCTGCTGAGCTTTGGGAATTCAGAGGAAAGCATTATGAGGCTTGATAGTTATAATATTGCAAATGAGTTGATAAAAAGTGTTGAAGAATATAAATGAATATTCCTGTGCTTCATAACTTTTTATATATGTTACGCAGGTCTATCCATAAATGAAATAACTCAAATTGGGCCGGGGTAATATGTTTTCGTTCAATATATTGTTTTGACTTAAAAAGTGGTTTTTTGTCGAATGAAAAACTAATATCTTTATTTTCGGGGATGTGTTTTTTTTGAAAACTGTTTATCTCTTTCTCTATCTCCTCAGGCGTCATACTTATAATGTAGCCAATCATTATTCCAGAATCAGCTCTTTTCCCGTATTTATGAGTGACATTATCAAATCTCTTTATTCCATTTGTCACATAGTTTTCATTTAGAATCCATGTTGTACTGGTAGGATAACCTAAAAGTTTGCACTCTATGTGAAGCGATATTTCATACTTATCTTTAGCCCGACTTTCGCTATTGGGCATGTTTAAAAAAATAAGTAATTGAAAATATGAAGTATTTTTTAGCAGAGGTTAAAAAGTCTTCACTACAGAGACATTTAGCCCTTGTGATAGCTCAGGTGGAG
>JAAZBV010000120.1 GCA_012513605.1 Desulfatiglans sp.
GAGCAGGAAAGCTATATAATGGCCAAAAATTTGAAATTTATTCATATTTATCTCTTCATGTAAAATTATTCATTACACTGTATAGTCAGATTGTAAAGGCCCTGATACAAGAACACGTTTGTAATATCTATATTTTATAAGAAAAAGCAAGGATATAAACAGTGTTATGTTTTCAGTGTGTCTGTTTAGCGTCCCTGCTTTACTGTTGTATAAAATACCCGCATCCATAAGCAGTATTAATGATTATATATAATTAATCCTCCAGAAGAAGTGGCAACCAAGGCATACCCTTTGACGGATGTGAATTACTGTCTAAGGGGTCAGTCCTTCTCTGATATTCTTTCAGGTTAGAGTAACCATCATTATCTTCGTCTTCATCAGCATCATTAACCAGAGGATCAAATCCATACTGGATCTCCCAGCCATCCGGCATTCCATCATCGTCTGTATCAGAGTCTAAAGGGTCTGTTTCACCTGAATCCACTACCCCGTTATGATTTACGTCCTCAACTCCATCAAAAATCCCATCGCCATCTGTGTCAGCATTTCCGGGATCAGTTTCCCCGGGATCAACTACACCGTTCCGGTTCGCGTCCTCATCTCCATCAGGAATTCCATCGCCATCTGTGTCCTTTAGAGCAGGATAATGCACAGTCTCCTGACTATAATCACTTACAACAGTATTCTGATTGTAGTTATGGGGAGCAGTATATGCCTGTACGGTAAGATAATAGGTGGTGTTAACAGCAAGACCTGTTACCTCCAACTGTGTTGTTGATTTACCATCTACTGTGCCAAAGGAGGTATAAGGTCCACCATGAGATGTACTGTATGATACAATGTATCCGCCCGGATCTGCAGTGTATGTGACAGGGGACCATTGAACTACAACAGTGCTTTCTGTTACATCTCCGGTTGTTACCTCTGTCGGTGCAACTGTCTGGGCATTAGCCCAGAGAGGATCTCTATTATTTAAAAATGTGATCAATCCGCTGTTACTGGTATGCAAGGCATTATATCTGATAATAAGATTGCTCAGATTGCCAAGAGCGGTCAAATTACTGGGGATTGTCCCTGTTAACTTGTTCCCGTATAAATAAAGGTATTGTAAATTGGTCATACTGCCCAGCGTTGATGGTATTGTTCCTGTAAGGGCATTATTATAAAGGATAAGATACTTGAGCTTTGACAGGCTACCAAGTCCGGATGGTATTGAACCGCTAAGCCCGTTATTATAAAGATAGAGATATTCCAGCTTGGTCAGATTCCCCAACTCTGAAGGAATTGAACCAGTCAGTTGGTTATCTCTCAAAATAAGGGCTGTCAGGTTGCTGAGATTTCCCAGTTGTGAAGGTATTGAACCGCTTAGTTCATTATTGTATAGAATAAGATTTTGAAGCTTCGTCAAATTGCCCAGTTCTGAAGGTATGGAACCTGTGAGCCCATTATCATTAAGATAAAGGTTTTTCAGGCTTGTCAGACCTCCCAGTGTTCCAGGAATACTGCCGGTTAAGGTGTTGTTATTCAGGTACAGGTCAGTAAGATTGCTTAAATTTCCAAGTTCCTGGGGAATTGTGTTGTCAAACTGATTGTAACCCATAGAAAGGATTTTTAAATTTGCCAGGCTTCCTAAGCCTGCCGGTATTGAGCCTTCTAGTTTATTGTTATTCAGATAAAGGGTAAAAAGGTTAACAAGGTTTACAAGCGAGGTGGGGATGGAACCTGTTAACTGATTGTCATGTAAATAAAGATACATCAGATTAGTGAGGTTGCCGAGGCTGGAAGGTATCTCTCCACTTAGACCATTACTGTATAACCATAAGCCTATAAGTTTATTGAGGCTCCCTAAACCGGAAGGTATGGAACCGGTTAACTGATTGTTGTTCAAAGAAAGTTTTAAAAGGTTGGTCAGGCTGCCAAGATCAGTTGGAATAGAACCAGTGAGTTCATTATTATTTAGTAGCAATTGCTGTAGATTAATTAAATTTATTAATTCTACAGGTATGGGGCCACTCAACTGATTGGAGCTTAATACCAGATCTCTAAGGTTGGTAAGGCTGCCAAGTGCTGAAGGAATATTACCCGTTAGTTGGTTATTATTCAGGTATAACTGATACAGGTTAGTTAGTTCATTTAAATCCTCTGGAATGGAATCTGTCAGCTCATTATTGTTTAGATACAGTTGATATAAATTTGTCAAATTTCCAAGTTCAGGAGGTATGGAGCCAGTGATCAGGTTGTTATTTAGATACAATTGATCAAGCTTATTCAGGCTACCCAGTTCCTTAGGGATTGTGCCTGTAAGTATATTGTTATTCAGGTATAGCTGGAAAAGATTACTTAAATTACCCAATTCCTTAGGTATGGGGCCTGTAAGCAGATTGTCATTCAGGCATAGTCGATAGAGATTACCCGGGGTGCCTAAACTTGCAGGAATAGAGCCGGTTAAACGATTATTATTCAGTAAAATTTCAGTAAGGCTGCTAATAGTGCCTAGTTGAGTAGGAATAACGCCTGTCAACTGGTTATAGCTTAAAGAAAGTATTTTGAGGCTAGTCAAATTTCCAAGGCTTACCGGTAGCTCACCACTTAACCTGTTGTTATTCAAAACAATATTAATTACATGATCATTTTCGATAGTGACTCCATACCAGGTATTTTCAGTCCCTGGCATTGAAAAACCATCTGCGTGTAGGGGAGCATCTTTCCACCCGCTTTTATTGGTCCAGCTATTATTGCCATCTGTTGCATCATAAAGTGCTACCAGGGCTTCTCTTTCAGGGTCAGGTATATCCCCATATGCAGTAAAAGGAATGGCAGACAGAAGTAGAAATATGAACAATATTAAAAATCTTTTGCCATGATGGGTATCTCTACAGAATAAAATCGAATACTGTAAGTTCATTTTTACACCTCTTGATTATTACCCGGGTTGCTCTTGAATTGATCAACTATAAATATTTTAAACTGCATCATAATATCAGAGAAAATGAATTATGTCTTGATATACTTAATTAAATCTTTAAAAGAGGCAATTAAGTCCGTTTTAAAAATCTCGACGCTTTTTAAGAAGATTTATAAATATAGTACCCCTTTGCATCAACATTTGCCCAACCACCCATGTGATGGAAAGATAAATTTCACCTGCCCTTAAAATCAGGCTGTATCTAAGATAACACATGAAAAATATTGCTTATGGCAAAATAATTGCATAAAAATAACGTGCATTGGTATATTTTTTCTAACAGGCCATAAATGGATATTTCAAATACATCTGATAGATACAAGCTTGACAGGGCAAAGAGGGTGCTGCACCAGACTCCTATGGCAATTGCAGTTACAGTTATGAATTCCCTTATTCTTGTTCTGTTACTTGTTGGTACCACACCTATGTACAGGCTTGTCATATGGTTATCAGCGGTTCTACTTATCAATATTATGCGCATCTTTGGGCAGATCAGGATGCATAAAATCGGAATAACCCCTGAAAATTTAAACCAGCATCTGAACATCTTTCTGGCGGCTCTAGCTGTCTCTGGAGCAATCTGGGGCTCTGCAGGGGTTTACCTTCTTCCTGATTCTTCCATAGCCCATCAGGTTTTCATAGTCCTAATGCTCGGAGGCATGGTTGCAGGCACAGTCGGGCTCTTTTCCTCTGTAATGGCTGCATTTTACTGCTTTTCTATACCTGCTTTTCTTCCTATTTGTATTGTATTTTTTCTCTATGGAGACAGTATTCATTTTCCTATGGGGGTCATGATAATCCTGTTCTGGGTGGTCATGGCTGTGACAGCAAAAAAACTCAACAGGGAATTGATAGAGGCGATATCCCTGAAGTATGAAAATATGGGGCTGATTTCCAGCCTGGAAAAAGAGGTGATTGTCAGAAAGGCGGTTGAAGAGAGGCTTATCCAGAAAAATAATGAGATAGAAAGCATTGTTGAAAAGCGTACTGCCGAACTGATAAATGCCAATAAACAGCTTCTAAAAGAGATTGAAGAGCGCAAGGAGGCAGTTAATGCCTTAAAAAGGAGTGAAGAAAAATACAGAGAACTTGCCAATTCTTTGCCACAGATAGTATTTGAGGCAGATGAGGCAGGTAATATTACCTTTGCCAACAGGAACGCATTCAGGGCGTTTGGTTATGAGACCGGTGACATTGAAAAAGGAATAAACCTTTTTCATATGGTTATCCCTGCTGACAGAGAAAAAATGCGTGAAAATTTCCAAAAGATTATCAGCGGGGTTGTGAAAAGAGGTAGTGAGTACACAGCGCTCAGAAAAGATGGATCGACCTTTCCTGTCCTGTCAGATGCTGAAATAATAAAAAAGGATGTCAATAGAGTAGGGATACTTGGAATCGCCATTGATCTTACAGATAAAAAAAATGAGGAACGAAAGCAGAGAGAGATAGAGGCGCAGCTCCAGCGTGCCCAGAAGATGGAGGCGCTCGGCACACTTGCAGGAGGGGTTGCCCATGATCTTAATAATATACTTTCAGGCATTGTAGGTTATCCGGACCTGCTGTTGATGCAGCTCCCTCCTGACAGCCCCTTCAGGAGACCAGTCATGACAATGCAGGAGTCAGGTAAAAAGGCGGCAGCAATTGTTCAGGACCTTCTTACTCTTACAAGAAGAAATGTAATAGTTGATAAGACAGTTAATCTGAATGATGTTATAAATGAGTATCTGGCCAGCCCTGAATTTGATAGGCTCATCTCCTATCACAGCACTGTAAAGATCAGAACTAGACTGGAAGATGGGTTGCTCAATATCAAGGGGTCGCCAGTACACCTGTTAAAGACAGTGATGAATCTTGTTTCAAATGCAGCAGAGGCATTGCCCGATGGCGGTGATATAATTATTTCCACTGAAAACAGATATCTTGATCAACCCCTCAGAGGATATGATGATGTTGCTGAGGGCGACTATGCTGTGATACGGATATGCGATAATGGCACTGGCATATCTCCACATGATATAGGCAGGATATTTGAACCCTTTTTTACAAAAAAGAGTATGGGGAAAAGCGGGACAGGGCTGGGTATGACGGTGGTCTGGGGCACTGTTAAGGATCACAATGGATATATAGATGTCAAGAGCGCGATAAACAAAGGCACTGAATTTACGCTATTTTTTCCTGTTACACGAGGAGCGATTGATCCAAAAGAGAGGGAAGAAGAGTTATCACTCTATTACGGCAGGGGAGAGAGTGTTCTGATTGTTGATGATATGAAATCTCAGATAGATATAGCCCGCGAAATGCTTGATCAGCTTGGCTATTCAGTATCTGCTGTTACAAGCGGAGAAGAGGCAATTGAATATATCAGACATCATAAAACAGACCTGGTTATTCTTGATATGATTATGCTGCCTGGCCTTGATGGCCTTGAGACATATAAGAGGATACTGGAGATAAATCCAGGGCAGAAGGCCATTATTGCAACCGGATTTGCTGAAACTATCAGGGTTAAAAGCACCATGTCGCTGGGGGCAGGGGCCTATATCAAAAAACCCTACACGCTTGTCACACTTGCAAAGGCGGTAAGAGCCGAACTTGGCAGGGGTAAATAGTAAAAAAACCTATATTAGTTAAGACAGCCGTAAAGGTATACTTTGATAGGTCTGTCACCAGATGATTGCCAGGCATTTTATTGAAAAGGTTGAAAAATAGAGCTATTCATGGAATCACTGCACCTATTTACTGATGGAAGTGTTAATCCCGCTACAAAAACAGGTTATGGCGCCTATATTGTTTTACGGGACACAGGTGCGCTACCCTCATCATTACGCGATCAGGTAAAGTTAAGGGTGTTTGAAAACACCACCCCTGTCAGGCTGGAGCTTGAGACACTGCTATGGGCTTTTAACGAAACAGGGCAATCGGGAGCAAAAATTATTGTATATACAGACTCTCAAAACATCATGAACCTGCCTGAAAGGCGCAGCAGACTTGAAAGAAATAATTATAAATCTGATAAAATGAGGCCGTTAAAGAATGCTGACCTGTATATTGAATTCTTCAGGATAAAAGAGATGCTTGACCCGGTTTTTATTAAAGTGAAGGGTCATATGGCCTCCAAGCATAAGGATAATATAGATAAACTGTTTGCACTCGTAGACATGGAAGCAAGAAAGGCGTTAAGAAAAATGAGGGGCTGAAATATCTGACGATATTCGGTCAGCCATCCTCTTCTGCTTTTTTGCAGAGTAAATTGGCAACTCTTTGCCTGTGCATACCCGAAAGAGGCACCTTTAATATCCCCTGCTGACAGCCTTGATTGCATCGGCGGCAGAGCTCGTTATTCCACCAGTGTAACCGGAACCTTCGCCTATAGGGATTATATTTCTTATGTTTACAGATTCAAAATTATTATTGCGTATAATCTTTACAGGAGATGATGTTCTTGTTTCCGGGGCCATCAATATTGCCTGCCCTGTAATAAACAACGGAACCTCTTCCTTCCATTTATTAAATGCAGCAACCAGTTCAGTGATCACAAAACCAGGCAGTATCTCTTTAAGGTCACAAGGAATGGTCCCTGTTTTACAGGAGTTTTTATTCAAAATAGCAGAGTGTTTTATGCCTAAAAAATCCATCAGGTTCTGAGCCGGTACATGCCAGTTTTCACCCCCCGCAATAAACGCTTTTTGCTCTATATCCCTTTGGAACTTAATGCCAGCCAGGGGGTTTGCTGATTTATAATCATCTCTCTTTACAGTTACAACCAGGGCTGCATTTGAAAAGGCTGAAGATCTGTGTGAGTAACTCATGCCGTTAAGAACCATCATGCCCGGCTCAGATGAGGCGTTAGCAACCTCACCTCCAGGGCACATGCAGAATGTATAAACCCCTCTCCGGTTGTTTCTGTTGGTATAATTCAGGGAATATGTGGCTGCCCCAAGTGTGTTATAATTGAAATATTTTTCACCATACCGCATAAGGTTGATGGTCTGCGCAGGATGCTCTATCCTCACCCCGACAGAGATGGGGCGCTGCTCCATTGCAACACCTTTTTTATGCAACATCTCAAATGTGTCTCGGGCAGAATGCCCCAAAGCGATAAAAATGCGTGAAGAAATATATTCCTTTTCATTATTTATGACAATCCCTGTTGCATTACCTTTGGATATTAAAAGATCTGTCATCTTTGAGTTGTAATAAATCTCACCGCCTCTCTGAAGTATATGGAGCCTTATATTGCTCACGATCCGGCACAACACATCCGTACCAAGATGTGGCTTGCCCATGTACTCTATTTCGCAAGGTGCTCCAAATCTGACGAAGGTCTTCAAAACCCGGTTTACATAGCTCGTATTATTATTTCTCCTTGAAAAGAGCTTGCCGTCAGAATAGGCCCCTGCCCCCCCTTCGCCGAACTGGATATTTGATTCAGGGTTTAATACCCTCTCTGTCATGAATCTGCTTATATCAAGGGAGCGCTCCTCTATCTGTTTACCCCTTTCAAATATTATGGGCCTGACTCCGCAATCCAGCAACTCAATGGCTGCGAACATACCGGCCGGCCCAAAACCCACTATTATTGGCCTCTCCTTTGTGTTTATGATTTTTTTCTCTTCAATTACAGGCTCATGGTACAGGGGTATGTTATGCCTGTTTTCGAAACTGTCATGAACGCTTACCACCAGTGTAAGCTTGTAATAGAACTGCTCTTTGTTACTCAGATCAAGTGATTTGCTGAGAATCTTGAATATAGTGATGTCCTCTACCCCAATCTCAAGCCTTTGGGAAATGGTATTCACATATGCATCAATGCCATCATCTTCAAAGGGAATCAATAGATCATTAATTATCAGATTCAAAGGAGCGCTCCTGTTACTGTTTTAATAACTCTGTTTTCTCCATGTGGAGTAAAATAAAGACAATCCCATAAAAAAGAAAATAAATCATGGTTAAAATGAAAAACCATTTTATCAAACTTTTATTTGCCTGTTACATTATTTTAGTGGTAATACAACCAAAAAGCCTGATCTTAAAATACACAAAAAGCCATTGTTTTGACTTTTGATTATGCCATTTAGCCATTTTGCCAATGCTGGCATTTTGGCTGAATGGATTTGAAATAAGAAAATATTTTCACCCTGAATCAGCTATTTGGCGGAAATGCCAGTATTGGCATTTCCGCCAAATGCTAAAAAATGAAGCCTGATTTTTCATATATCTTTTGCAGTAGTTTAAATATTTATTCGGTAATTTATATCGCTCATGCCGGATGGTATTGATTTTATGATGTGATTAGAAGTCTTGATAGGAACATGGATTTTGGAGATTTCATATGGGTTCAAAGTATTATGCGCATTCAGAAAATAAAAATAATGAAAAACATGATTTGGAAAAACATCTGCATGAAACCGCAAACCTTGCAGAATCGTTTGCATGTAGAACTGAATATCGGCATCTTTTCTATCTGGCCGGATTAATTCATGACTTGGGGAAATACCAAAAGGCATTTCAACTCTATCTTGAACATGGTGGGCATAAAGGCAGTGTCCCGCATGCATCATGGGGAGCAGGGTATGCCCGTTTAAACAGTTTACTGGAAACATCTATTGCTGTTGACGGGCACCATAAAGGTTTGCCTAACATAAGCCTGTGGAAGAGCGACACAGAACCATTTAAAAGAGGGGAGGTCAATAACTTTGAAGATGTTTTTAAAATCTTTAAAACCGAAAATAATATAGAAGAGGCCATAATTAGTAACAGGCCACTGACATGGCAAGAGCATTCCGAACGTGAATTTTTTATAAGGTATCTCTTCAGTGCCTTAACTGATGCTGACTGGCTTTCAACCGAACATCACTTTGATAGGGGAACCTTTGATAAACGACTCACCCCGGTCTTACCAGTTGATGAGATGTTAAAAAAGCTGGAAATGGAAATCTCCGCCAAACCCAAAGATGGCGAGATCAACAGGTTGCGGAATAATGCATTGAATCAAGTGATGCAAAAGGCCTCAATGCCCTGTGGATTTTATTCGCTTACACTGCCCACTGGTATGGGTAAAACCCTTGCTTCTGTTGCATGGGCATTAAAACATTCAAAAGAAAATAAACTAAAGCGCATTATTATAGTACTGCCCTATATCAACATAATAGACCAGACAGCGGAGATACTCAGAAGTATCTTTGGCGAGGAATGGGTTCTGGAACACCATTCAAATATAATCGAAGATTCGGAGTTGGTTTCTGATGAAAACGATAATTCCACTGATTTAATAAAGAAAAAAAGACTTGCATCCGAGAACTGGAACTACCCGATCATAGTAACCACCACCGTACAGTTTTTTGAATCACTCTTCAGCAACAAACCTTCCAGGTGCCGAAAAATCCATAATGTTTCTGAATCGGTAGTTATATTTGATGAGGTGCAGACCTTCCCTAAAGAGGTCATTTTGCCGACCCTTAAAATGCTTAAAGATGTTCAGAGAATAATGAATACCTCCTTTCTCTTTTGCACGGCTACGATGCCGGCTTTTGAAAAGAGAGAAGGATTTGAGGGTATAGATAGCATTTATCCGCTAATCGATAACCCTGATGAATTGTATAAAAAAACAAGACGGGTAAGGTATCATTTATTAAATGACCTGGAGCCAATAGTGATGCTTGTGCTCCTTGATACTGTTTTAACGGAAAAAACATCAACCCTTGTTGTTTTCAATACCAAAAAGGCAGCTCTTAAATTTTTTAATTCTATAAAAGAATCTCAAAACAGGGAAAGGATTTATCATCTGTCAACGGCTATGTGCCCCCATCATAGAAAGCAGGTAATTAGAGCCATAAGAGAAGATCTTGCAGATGAAAGGAAAATTTTGGTGGTCTCAACGCAACTGATTGAAGCGGGAGTGGATTTTGATTTTCCTGTTGTATTTCGCGCAATGGCTCCTCTTGAATCAATAATCCAGGCCGCCGGTCGGTGTAACCGTGAAAACAGGCTTGGCGCATCAGGAGGAAAGGTATTCTTATTTGATTTGAGGGATGGCGGGATGCCGGACAAGACATACGCAGCGTGCTCCCGGCATGCAATAGAATTCATTGGAACTGATATTGACCAGCTTTATGATTATGGGGTCTTCAAGAAATATTACACCCAGATATTAAACCTGTATGTAACCCCTGATAAATATAACATTGCCCAAGCCAGAGAAGATTTTAATTTCCAGACAGTAAATGACAGCTACCGCATAATTGAAAATGCCACACAAGGTCTGTTTGCATATTTTTACAGTGAGGAAAGTAAAAATTTATTTCATTCAATAGAGCACAAGGAATTTTTATCCAAAGAAGATTACAGAAAGATGCAGCCGTTCACAGTTCAGGTGTACAGGGATTTTATCTTTAAAAACCCTGAAACGTGTAAATTGATGCCACAGGGTTTTATGGTCTGGTATGGAGGTTATGACAGGGAAACAGGTGTTTCGGTTAACCCTGTAGATACTGAAAATTTGATTATCTAATCAAGGAGGGTGATATGCTTGATAACAGGATTGTAAAAGTAAAGGTTCAGGGAGATTATGCATGTTTTACAAGGCCTGATCTGAAGGTCGAGAGGATGTCATACCCCTGTATGACACCATCTGCAGCCAGGGGTATATTGGATTCTATACTCTGGAAACCGGAATTCCAGTGGTTTGTAAGGCGCATTCAGGTTTTAAAACCGGTTAGATTTGCTGCAATCAAGCGTAATGAGATCAAAACAAAGCAGGGAAGAACACCGATTTTGATAGAAGATAAGCGTGCCCAACGAAACAGCATTGTGTTAAGGGATGTTGCCTATATTATTGAAGCCTCTATTTACCAGAAAGAAAAGGACAATAAGAACAGACCTGAAAAATATATAGGAAGAAAAGGTATTGATGCTGAAAATGATGGAATTTTTACCAGACGTCTGAAAAAAGGGCAGTGCTGGAGAAGGCCTTATCTGGGGACGCGTGAATTTTCAGCAGAATTCACCCTGCCTGATGAAAGTGAAACTCCAATTCAGGAGACCATTCCGATCGGCAGCATGCTTTTTGATATCTTCTATGACGAGAATGGAAAACCACAGCCACTGTTTTTTCATGATGTAGCTATAAGGGATGGAATCCTAGACTGTGAAGAAGCCCCTGAAAGCAAGAAAATGCTGGATTCAAGCCATTTACGGCCACTAATAGACAGTGAGACCTCTGCATTGATCTATGACTTCACTGCGCAGGAAGAGGAGGCAGCCTTATGATCAGGGAACTTAGCGAATTAGGAAAAAGCCTCAGGGAAAAGAAGGCTGATAATGAATTTATCCATAATGCAATCCAGAAGGAATTTATATCAATTGAGCTTGTCATAACCAAAGATGGCACCTTTCATAGTTTTGTACCGGTAAACAAAATGCCTACTATTGCAGAGGCAATAACAGCAAAAAAAGGTAAGGCAAGGTTATTACTGGATAAAGCAGAAGAGGTATTGTGCCATGGGGGCAAAAAATCCGAAAAAAAACATCAACTGTTTCTAAAGAAACTGAATGGATATAGTAACCTGCCTGAACTGGAACCCATAATACGTTTCTATAATGATAATAAAGACAATGGTGTTAACAAGGCATTACAGGAATTTGAAGTAGCTTTCCCTGAAGAGAAAGACAGAAAGGGAAATATCGGGTTTAGGTTGAAAAATGAAGGAGAACGCATTCATGAAAAAACTGCTGTATTGAAGGAAATAATCAACAGATATGACTTGCTCCAAAAAGAAAAATTACAAAACCAAAGTAAAAAATGTTCTCTTTGTGGGGAGAGTACCTATCCGGTAGAAGATATACCACATGGAATGATAAAGAAAGTCCCTGATGGCCAGTCATCAGGCTGTGCCCTTGTTTCATATAACGAAAATGCCTATGAATCATATACGTTAAAGGGTAACGAGAATTCTTCGATTTGTACAAACTGCGCCAAAACATATGTGGAGGGACTGAACTGGCTATTGTCATCAGGCAATGAAATAATCGAAAGGGATAAAAAAGGAAAAGAAAAAACCTCCTTTCGTTATACAAACAGAAAGAGTTTCGGCGCCGATACGGCAATGGTTTACTGGACCCGCAGCAACAAGGGGTTGCCGGAGATTGACTATCTTGAATCCCCTAATCCGGAAGATATCACTCGTCTTATTGAATCCTTAACAACCGGTTCAGAAAAAGAAAGCCGTTACCTTGAACCGGATCAGTTCTACTCTTTCATCCTGTCAGGTTCAGCAGCCAGGGTGGTTGTGCGGGACTGGATTGAAACCAGCCTGTATGATTTCAAACTCTCAATAGCAAAATGGTTCAGAGATATCGCTATAGTTAAATATGATCAGGATTCCGGCAGCCTTAAAACGCACTATCCCAGATTGTATGACTTGGCAAGGTGCTGCCAGAGGATTAACAACGATGGCAGCTATGATAAGGATGATGTCTCTTTATCAAGGGTGGCAGGGTATCTGTGGAATGCCGCTTTGAAGAATACCATATTACCCATGAGTCTTTTAACAAAGGTTATTGAGCGTTCACGTATGGATAAAAATGGAGTAATGGCTGAGAGAGCAGCCTTAATAAAAATCATATTGAATCGACAAAATAAAGGAGGTGATTTTATGATTTCAGAAAAACTAAATGAGGAGAATAAACCGGTGGCATATGTGTGCGGGCAGGTTTTTGCAAAACTAGAGAGCATCCAGAAAGCTGCCTTGGGCGATCTGAATGCAGGTATCAGAGAAAGATATTTTACCTATGCCATGACCTTGCCTTCTGCGGCCTTTGGAAGGCTTTTTGATCTGAACTCAAAACATTACACAAAGATGAAAAATGAGAAACCGGGTCTTGCAATCACGCTTGATAAAGAACTTCAGGAGCTATGCAGGGATATTAATATCAATAACCTGCCGGTTACCTTTAAGCTTGAGGAAAAAGGGCAGTTTGCAATCGGATATTATCATCAGAAACAGGCGCAATACAGCGCCAATAAATCAAAGGAAAATCAGGAGGAAAAATAACATGAGTGAAATAGTAAAGAACAGATATGATTTTGTGTTTTTGTTTGACGTTAAAGATGGCAACCCCAATGGTGACCCTGATCAGGTTAACCTCCCAAGGGTCGATGCAGAAGATCAGCACGGTCTTGTAACAGATGTATGTATCAAGAGAAAAGTAAGGAATTTTGTAATGCTGGAAAAGCGCTTAAAAGACCCATATGATATTTTTATCAGACAGGAACAGGTCTTAAACAGAATCATAGATTCGGCTCAGGGAGATACAATTGAAGCACGTAAGAGTTCATTATGTGAAAGGTTTTATGATATCAGGGCATTTGGTGCTGTACTTTCAGTAGGTGAAAAAGGGGCAGGTACTGTTCGAGGCCCTGTACAGTTCACCTTTTCACGATCTGAAGACCGGATATATCAGGCAGAGCATTCTATTACAAGGTGTGCGGTAACAACTGAAGAAGAGGCAAAAAAGCAGGAGAAACGCGAATTTGCTTCAACATTTGGCCGTAAATCAACTGTACCATATGCTCTTTACAGGATGCATGGCTTTATTTCTGCTGTTGATGCTGCAAAGACAAAATTTAATGAAGATGATCTAAAGTTGCTTTGGAAGTCTTTAATTAATGCCTTTGAAAATGACCGGGCTGCTGCACGAGGGGAAATGAATCCAATAAAACTGGTGGTTTTTAAACATGAGCACCATTTAGGAAATGAGCTTTCTGGGCGGTTATTCAAAAGGGTTGTTATTACCAAGAATAATGATCTGCCAAGAAAAATAGAGGATTACACGATCACTGTGGATAAATCGAATCCACCAACTGGAATTAAGATCATGAGTTGGCCTGAAGATAATTTATATTAATTAGTTTAACCTCATAGATTTGCAACTGTTTTAACAAATTAGTTAAAAAAGTTGCTTGAAAACGAGGTAACCATGCCCGATCAAAAAGAGAATGATCCTTTAAGGCTCATCCCGGCACACGGCGGATACCGTGACCTCAAGTCTTATCAGATGTCCGAGATTGTTTATGATGCCACTGTGGCCTTCTGTGACAGGTTTATCTCAAAGTTTTCACGCACCCATGACCAGATGGTTCAGGCAGCGCGAAGCGGTAAGCAGAACATTGCAGAGGGGTGCATGGCAAGCGGCACATCAAAAAAGACAGAGCTTAAACTGGTTAATGTTGCAAGGGCAAGCCTTGAAGAGCTGCTTTTGGATTACCAGGATTTTCTCAGGCAAAAGGGGCTGCTTCTCTGGGAAAAGGAAAACCCGGTTGCTAAAAAGGTTAGGGGGCTTTGCTACCAGGAGAATAGGTCTTATAAGACCTATAGGACTTATATTGAAGTTGATTCTGAGGAGATCGCAGCTAACACAGTCATCTGTGTTATCCACCAGACCAACTACCTGCTTGACCAGCAGTTAAGAACCCTTGAAAAGGATTTTGTTAATGAGGGCGGTTTTACTGAGCGGTTACACCGGGTAAGAACAGAGGCGAGAAAATGGAACAAGAGCAAATAATATACTCCGAGGATGACCTTTTGCCACTTTCAGGTTTGCAGCATATTATCTTCTGCAAAAGGCAGGCTGCCCTTATTCATATTGAGCAGGCATGGGCAGAAAACCTGCTTACTGCCGAAGGCAGGATCATGCATGACAAGGTGCACGAAGGGGGGAGCGAATCAAGGGGGGATGTCCGGGTTGAGTATGCAATGCCTTTGCGTTCTCTTAAGCTGGGGTTAATAGCCAAGGCTGATGTTGTTGAGTTTCACAGGGTGAATAACCCTGAAGATGGTAAGGTGATAAAATGGCAGCCCTTTCCTGTGGAGTATAAGCATGGCAAACCCAAAAAAGATAATTCTGATAAGGTGCAGTTATGCGGCCAGGCAATGTGTCTTGAAGAGATGCTTAACGTCAGGGTAGGGCAGGGGGCCTTGTTTTATGGGGCTGTCAGAAGGAGAGAGGATGTTGTTTTTGATGATGAGTTAAGGCAATTTACCCAGGGTGTGGCAATGGAGTTTCATGAACTCGTATTGAGCGGGATTACACCAAAGGGGGTGTATTCAAAAAAATGTGACAATTGTTCCCTTTATGAACTGTGTCTGCCAAAGACAGTCAGTAAAAACCGAAGGATAAATAATTTCTTGAAAGAGATGGTGCTTGAGAAATGAAAAAACATTTGAACACCCTGTTTGTAACAACCCAAGGGGCTTACCTCAACAAAGAAGGTGAGACAGTGGTTGTGAATGTGGAAAAGGAGGTAAAGCTCAGGCTCCCCATACACACCATTGGTGGAATCATCTGTTTTGGCAATGTGATGTGCAGCCCTTATCTATTGGGTTTTTGCGCTGAAAAGGATGTTGCTGTCAGCTTTCTCACTGAAAATGGCAGGTTTCTTGCCAGGGTCCAGGGGCCGGTATCAGGTAATGTGCTCTTAAGAAGGGAGCAGTATCGAAGGGCAGATAACCCGGAGGCAACCGCTCATATAGTAAAATCCATATTGACCGGAAAGCTTGCCAACTGCCGAACAGTGCTCAAAAGGGCATTAAGGGATCACCCTGATAAAATAAATGTGGAGGCAGTAAAAGAAGTCGCAGACAAATTAGGATACTCTCTTGATCGATTGCAGGAGGATCTACCTCTTGATGTGTTAAGGGGCATAGAGGGCGAGGCTGCAAGGGCCTATTTCAGCGTATTTGATCACCTGATAATTGCACAAAAACAGGAATTTTATTTCAGGGAACGTAACAGAAGACCGCCCCTTGACCGTGTTAACTGCCTGCTTTCATTTATATACACAATCGTGATGCATGATGTGAGGTCTGCCCTTGAGACAACCGGGCTTGACCCGGCAGTGGGCTTTTTGCACAGGGACAGGCCAGGCAGGCCAGGACTTGCCCTTGATATGATGGAGGAGTTCAGGCCATTTTTGGCAGATCGAATGGCTCTATCCTTGATTAATCTCAACCAGCTTAAACCCGAAGGTTTTACCACTGTAGAGTCAGGCGCGGTAATCATGGATGATGAAACCAGAAAGACGCTTCTTACCACTTACCAGAAACGAAAACAGGATACTATTGACCACCCTTATCTGAATGAAAAGGTGACTATTGGTATTTTGTTTTATACCCAGGCCCTGCTTATGGCTAGATTCTTGCGCGGTGATATAGACGGATATCCGCCTTTTATTTGGAGGTGAAAGAGTATGCTTGTGGTGGTTTGTTATGATGTAGATACAACCGATCCTGAAGGGCCTCGCCGGTTAAGGCGTGTAGCAAAGACCTGCAAGGATTATGGGCAGAGGGTGCAGTTTTCTGTTTTTGAATGCCAGGTAGACCCGGCACAGTGGACAGCGCTTAAACAGAAGCTGATAGATAAGATAGATGAGAGTACAGATAGCCTGCGGTTTTATTTTTTGGGCGCAAACTGGCGGAACAGGGTAGAGCAGGTGGGGTTGAAAAAATCCTATGACCCTGATGAACCAATGATTGTCTGATGGTTCTGCGAACCTGTAGTTCAAAAAAGGGATAATGATGAAAACCCTTGAGGGGCAAGGGTTTGAAAGGTTTTTATGAGAGAGTGGTTCGCAAGGGGAAATGAGCTGTAATATTAACAGGTTATTGATAAGCTCTTTGAAAACTGATTATTTTTTTACCATTTTAAAAAGGGTTCGCAGAATATGGTTGTATATTTATGAAATATCAGTAGTTTATAGTTGTACAGTCGCTCCCCCCGCGGGAGCGTGGATTGAAACAAGCAAGCCAGAAGATCAAGAAATAGAGACAAGTGTCGCTCCCCCCGCGGGAGCGTGGATTGAAACTCACAGGCTGTTATATCATCATTGTTACAGTCAAGTCGCTCCCCCCGCGGGAGCGTGGATTGAAACTTGTTGAGGTGGTTATTTGTTCCTTTAGTAGTTGTCGCTCCCCCCGCGGGAGCGTGGATTGAAACTGAGTTACTAGGAAAAATTGCCGATAATACTTCGTCGCTCCCCCCGCGGGAGCGTGGATTGAAACTCAGCATCAATTTTCATAGCTTTCAGCGCAGCCAGGTCGCTCCCCCCGCGGGAGCGTGGATTGAAACTACAACTATGTCCAGGCATGCCCCGCCATCATGAGGGGTCGCTCCCCCCGCGGGAGCGTGGATTGAAACACTGATAATTGATCATTGAAATTAAGGCTCATCGTCGCTCCCCCCGCGGGAGCGTGGATTGAAACAAAACACGTCCGCCTCAATATTGATGTATGAAGTGTCGCTCCCCCCGCGGGAGCGTGGATTGAAACTAATTGGGGAGTAGGTTTAAGGTGGGGTAAGGCAGTCGCTCCCCCCGCGGGAGCGTGGATTGAAACATACCAGGGGGCATTGTATCTCAAGATAGGGGATGTCGCTCCCCCCGCGGGAGCGTGGATTGAAACTGGTGAAAGAGCCCACCTGTATAGTTTTAGGCGTCGCTCCCCCCGCGGGAGCGTGGATTGAAACCTGAATCGGTTGCATTTGGATTGCCCAAATCTACAGGTCGCTCCCCCCGCGGGAGCGTGGATTGAAACTCGATATTATCGGCAACGGCTATGACCTAATGATGTCGCTCCCCCCGCGGGAGCGTGGATTGAAACATTCTTTTTTCTTTTGTAACTTTGTTATAGACACGTCGCTCCCCCCGCGGGAGCGTGGATTGAAACAACAGGCTCCCATTATGCCACCTGATCCCATAGTCGCTCCCCCCGCGGGAGCGTGGATTGAAACAAAAACCAATAAATCTTTTAAGAAAGTACTTAAACGTCGCTCCCCCCGCGGGAGCGTGGATTGAAACATATAGCCTCGATGATTGCATACCATATCAATGTCGCTCCCCCCGCGGGAGCGTGGATTGAAACGTGGATATTATACAGACTACGAAAGTGCATATGGTCGCTCCCCCCGCGGGAGCGTGGATTGAAACATTCTGGCAGCCATTAACCCCATTTTCCTGTATCGTCGCTCCCCCCGCGGGAGCGTGGATTGAAACATATAATTCCATTACAGGTATTACAAACATCCAGTCGCTCCCCCCGCGGGAGCGTGGATTGAAACTGGCGACCGTGTGGGGTATTAGAAAGGTAATCAAAGTCGCTCCCCCCGCGGGAGCGTGGATTGAAAC
>JAAZBV010000121.1 GCA_012513605.1 Desulfatiglans sp.
ATCGCCATAATAGGGGCGGGGCCATCAGGTTTATCATGCGCATATTTTCTTGCCAGGATGGGTTACAAGCCGGTTGTATTTGAAAGTGAGGCGCGACCGGGAGGAATGCTTGTGCAGACCATCCCTGCATACCGCCTTCCAAGGGAGACAATTGCCCGCGAGATACGCATGATAGAACGCATGGGTGTAGAAATTATTACTCAGAAAAAACTGGGCCGTGATTTTACCCTTGATAGTCTTAAAAAAGATGGATATGAGGCCATCTTTATAGGCATTGGAAACCCAGATGGAATCCGGCCTGTTATGCCGGGCTCTGACGCTAAAGGTGTTGATGAGGCAGTGGAATTTTTAAGAGAATACAATATCAGGGGTTCTGTTAAATGTGGAAACAGGGTAGTGGTAGTGGGCGGTGGAAATGCCGCAATAGACGCTGCAAGAACTGCCCGTCGCCTTGGTGCTGATGTAACAGTTATATATCGCAGGACCATTGAACAGATGCCTGCCTACGCTGAAGAGATTGAGGAGGCCAGACAGGAAGGTGTTACCATACGCGGGCTTGTTAATCCTGTGGAGATAGAGGTTAAGGATAATAAGGTCATTGGCGCGCGCTGTGTTGAGATGACCCTGGGTGATTTTGATCACAGCGGAAGAAGGAAGGCTGAAACAAGCAAAGAGACATTTGTTATTGAGGCTGACCAGGTGATATTTGCGATCGGGCAGACCACTGACCTGAAACATATACTTGCAGGTACAGATATCGATATTATAGGGGATTCCCGCATCAAAACAGATGCGCGTACAGGCCAAACTTCTGTGCCATGGATATTTGCGGGTGGTGATCTAACCAGCGGGCCTGCCTCTGTTATCTGGGCGATATCAGCTGGTGAACGGGCAGCATACGGCATTGACATGTATTTTACCGGTGAAGATCATGCCTTCTGGAGAGAAGAGAAAAAAGTCGTTACCAGTTATGACCCAAGCGCTGATCCGCTACCTTACAAGAGAGAAAAGCTCCCGCTTCTTGCTGTAGAACGACGTCAGAATAATTTTGATGAGGTTGAGCAACCATGGGTCGAGGCTGAAGCGGTCAGGCAGTCAAAACGCTGTCTGCGCTGCGATTATGGTAAATGATGATTTGATATGAAAACAGGAGATAAATATGGTTAATGTCACTATAAATAATGCAGCGGTCTCAGTTGAAGATGGCTCAAGTGTACTTGAAGCGGCTAGGAAAGCCGGTATCAAAATACCAACATTATGTCATCTGGAAGGGCGCCCGGCACAGGGCGCATGCAGGGTCTGTCTGGTAGAGATAGAAGGGGCCAGGAGCTTATCGGCTTCATGCGCAACCCCGGTTACTGAAGGGATGAAAATATTTACCAATACAAAAAAGGTAAGGGAGGCAAGGAAAACTGTTGTTGAACTCATGCTCTCGGAACACGGGGGCAACTGCCCTACCTGTAACAGAAATGAAGACTGTGAACTTCAGGCCATAGCCCGTGAAATGGGCATTGAGATGGTAACATATCAGGGTGAGACAGCGAAAAGTTTTATTGATGACAGTACACCCGCCCTTGTTCGGGATAATTCAAAGTGTATCAAGTGCAGAAGATGTGTAACAGTATGCAATGAGATACAGTCAGTCGGCGCACTTTTCCCCCAGGGAAGAGGCTTTGATACTGTAATAGGCCCGGCATTTGCATTGAACCTTGACGGTGTTGCATGTGTTCAGTGCGGCCAGTGTGCTGCAATTTGTCCGGTAGGGGCAATCAGTGAAAAGGATGATATAAAAAAGGTATGGGCAGCCATTGATGATCCTGCTAAATATGTTGTTGTGCAGACCGCCCCTGCAATCAGGGCAGCACTTGGAGAGGAATTCGGTTATGAGCCGGGAACACTTATAACAGGTAAGATGGTAAGCGCCTTAAGACGACTGGGTTTTAATGGTGTTTTTGATACCAATTTTACCGCTGATCTCACCATAATGGAGGAGGGGACTGAACTTTTAACACGCCTTAAAACAGCGCTGGTGGATAAGAAAAAGGTAGCTCTCCCCATGTTTACCAGTTGTTCTCCAGGGTGGATTAAATTTGCGGAATACTATTTTCCTGAGTATCTGCCAAACCTTTCCACCTGTAAATCACCCCAGCAGATGTTCGGGGCTGTTGCAAAGACCTATTACGCATCAAAGATAGGTAAAAAGGCCGAGGATATTATTGTCGTATCGGTCATGCCATGTACCGCGAAAAAATTTGAGGCAAACCGGCCCGAGATGAACTCAAGCGGGGTTACGGATGTTGATTATGTCCTTACCACTAGGGAGCTTGCAAGGATGATTAAGCAGGCGGGTATTCAATTTACCACACTTCCTGATGAAAAGATGGATTCACCCATAGGGTTAAGTTCCGGGGCGGCTGATATATTCGCCAATACTGGCGGCGTTATGGAGGCGGCACTTAGAACAGCATGGGAGATAATTACAGGTAAAGAGCTTCCCATGGATAAGCTGCATGTTGCCCCTGTTGCAGGCCTTAAAGGGATCAAGGAGGCATCAATTAAAATAACCGGGACGGTTAAGGAATGGTCTTTTCTTGAGGGTGTTGAATTAAAGGTCGCTGTTGCTCATGGGTTGGGAAATGCGAGAAAGGTTTTAAATGGTCTGAAAAACGGGCAAGCATCATATCACTTTGTTGAGGTAATGACCTGCCCAGGCGGTTGTATCGGAGGGGGCGGACAACCGAGATTTACCGATAACTCTGTCCGGGAAAAAAGGATAGCGGCCATCTACAAGGAAGATGAAGGAAAAGAGATCCGCAAGTCACATGAAAACCCTGAAATTAAACAGATATACGAGGAGTTTTTAAAGAAGCCGCTCGGTGAAAAATCCCATCACCTGCTTCACACAAAATATAAGGAGCGGGAAAAAATATAAATTAATGAGGCGGGTTGCCTCCTGATGCAATGATCAATGTTATTTGTATTTTTTTTAGAAGGAAATTTTCTATGGACAAAATAGGGGCGAATAATTATTCGCCCTCTATCTTTTCCGATTTTATAAAAATAACAGTTTATTGAAACAAATGTGCTATAGAATATTGTAACCCTGATATGATGCAGATAAAATAAAACTCATAAAAAACTGTTATATATTTAGTAAATCAAATACCTATCCCAGGCGATCAGCTCTTTACCAATCGGTTAATAATTCTCAGCATAAAAACAAAAAGTTGTATTGACAATTTCTCCTCTGAATATGTAGTATCAGCAACCTGAAAGAGGCGCAAATGGCAGGACATAATGCCTGTTATTATTGTTCGGAAATCATGCGGCGCTTATGAGATAAACCAAATTATTTGTCTTAAAGGAGAACTTTAAAGTGGAAAAAAAGCTTCCTGGTATTGTTGTTAACAGTTATGGTGCTGCAAACTTCAGCCTGTCTCTGATGATGTCCCTGGGGATGATGTACTACTCCATATTCCTGACAGACGTTGCAGGGATATCTCCTATGGATCTGGGTATTATCATGCTTATTGGAGGTACCCTTGATACCATCTCGATTTTTATTTCTGGCAGTATGATCCAGAAGGTAAGGATGCGGTGGGGGCAGTTCAGGTCATGGTTCCTGTTTGTACCAATCACCACATTTATATTTTTCACTCTTTCCTTTACAAACCTGCCATTAAGCTATGGCGCTAAAATGGCATACCTGACAGCCGCATACGTAATAGGTCATGTGAGCCTGAATTTCGCTTTTAACTCGCACCTGGGTTTTATTTCGGTTCTGACAACCAATGTTAATGAAAGACTGAGGATTTCTGTAAGAAATATTCAGTTTGGTATGGCCAGTCAGATTGTCTTCAGCCTCGGAATTATCCCTTTGCTGACCTATTTAAAGGGTGGCAGCCCAACAATGGCCTATTTTTACATTGTTGCGTTACTTGGCTTTTTCCAGATGTTCGGTTACTGGAATCTTTTTTACCAGACAAAGGGAGTTGAAACAAACGGCTCTGATAAGAATCAGGGAACCGAAAACAAAATTACTTTATGGGAAATAATTGTCCAGCTTGTTACAAACAGGCAGCTTTTACTTTTAATGGCTGCAGACTGCATGTCTCAACTCGGTATATTCAGCATGTTGAACATGGCTGTATATTATTTAAAATACATAGCTCAAAATGAACTCTGGATGTCTACCCACACACTCTTCACAAGTATTCTAAGCTTTGTAACTGCATTGTATGCCCCTTTTGTTATCAATCTTCTCGGAAAGAAAAAAACATATATTATAGCCATGGCATGGGGAGCAGCCGCATATTTTATGCTGCGTGCATTCGGCATGTTAAGTGTGTACCACTTTACAATCATTGTTTGTTCGGGAAGCCTTTTATTGGGTGTGGCCGGCCCAATGCGTCAGGCAATGTATATGGATGCGGCTGAGTATGGCTATTACAAAAAAGGCAAGGATGCCAGTGCCTTTATTATGTCTATGTTTACTATTCCCATTAAAATTGCATCATCGCTTGCTGTTGCAGTGGGAGGGGTTGGGCTGGACTATATAGGTTATATTGCAAATACTGAGATGACTACAGAGATGGCAGGAAAACTTATGGATATTATATGTTATATACCTGCCGGTTGCGGCATTATTGCCCTTTTAATAATGTCTTTTTATTCACTTAACGAGACTAATCTTGCTAAAATAATGGAGGCAAATAATCTGAAAAGGGCTGTTGCAAAATAACAATAAAAAGATCATCCTTAAGGCCGGTTATTATGTGTAACCGGCCTTTATTTTTACTTCTTTGCAAAATCAGAGAAATCCTTTACAATCACTTTAAAAGATGTCCAGCCAAACCACATTAGGGAGTCACAAAATGAAAGAAAAGATCAGTTTCACTATTAATGATAAACCGGTGACACTTGAGGTCGAAGGTGACAGAAAACTTCTATGGGTGCTCAGGACCGAGCTTGGTCTTACCGGGACAAAATATGGATGCGGTGAAGGTGTATGCGGGGCATGCACTGTGCTTATTGATGGTGATGCCATGCAGTCATGCCAGGTTCGTATAAGGGATGTGGCAGGATCAAAGGTCACTACCATTGAAGGTCTTGAAAAGGGTGGCAAGCTCCATCCCATCCAAAAGGCATTTGTTGATCATGATGCGCTCCAGTGCGGTTTTTGCACACCGGGCATGATCATGAAGGCGCACAGTATCCTCACAGAAAATCCTAATGCCAAAAAAGAAGAGATAGTAAATGCAATGGATGGCAACCTTTGCCGCTGCGGGGCCCATCCAAGGATAATAGATGCCATAGTTGATGCTGCCAAAATATTAAAAAAGGGGTAATGCCATGAAACAAAATCATAAAGATGATTTGATGAAAGGCCCAGTAAGTAGTGATATCGATTATGACAGACGTGATTTTTTCAAGAAAATTGGGTTAATCGGGGGTGGCATCATTATTTACTGCACCATAGGTGACACAGGCAGCTCTATAGCACAACCCGGGTTTGGCTCTACCCCTGATTTTAACGCATTCCTGAGGATAGGCACTGACGAACGGGTTACATGTTTTATCGGAAAGGTGGATATGGGGCAGGGCACTATTACATCCTTTCCACAGTTGGTGGCAGAGGAGCTTGATGTCGCATATGACAGTGTGGACATGGTCATGGGTGATACTGATACATGCCCCTGGGACATTGGTACAGGCGGTTCAATGTCCATTCGAATTGTAGGTGTGCAGGTCAGGAGCGCTGCTGCCGAGGCAAAGGGAGTATTAAAGCTGCTCGCGGCAGAGTATCTGAAATCCCCTGTTGAGAGACTTAAAACAAAAGATGGTGTTGTGTTTGACACAAAAAAATCTGATGCAAAAGTCACCTATGGTACCCTTGCAAAGGGAAATATAATAGAAAAACATCTGGAAACAAAGCCATCTGTTACATCTCCCGATGGTTTTGAGTTTATTGGTAAACCATATTTTCATCAGGATGCATACAAAAAGGTTACTGGCATTGCGCAATACGCCGGTGATATCCGGCTTACTGACATGCTGTACGCAGCCATCCTGAGGCCCCCTGTACATGGAGCATTACTGAAAAGCGCTGCTCTTTCCGAGGCAAAGAAGATAGAGGGGGTGCAGGTTATTGAAGATGATAATTTTATTGCTCTTCTGCATGAAGCCCCTGATATTGCCAGAAAGGCTTTAAGCATGGTAAAGACAGAATATGATCTGCCCAGTTTAAAACTCAATGATAAAAATATATATGAGCATCTTCTTCAGACCCCTGTGCAGGCGCAGGTAAAGGAGAAGAAGGGAGAAATTGAAGAGGGGATGAAACTGGCAAAGGAGCTGTTTGAAGAGACTTATACAAGCGCCTATGTGGCCCATGCACCAATAGAAACCCACACGAGCCTCGCAACCATAGAAAATGGCAAGGTCACCATCTGGGCATCTACCCAGTCGCCATTTGCAGTCCAGAGAACAGTCGCCGAGGGGATGAAGCTTCCTGCTGACAAGGTAAGGGTTATTACACCTTTTGTGGGTGGAGCCTTTGGAGGGAAGCTTACAATGGTTACAGACAGTAACCTTGAGGCGCTTGAGGCAGCAAGGCTGTCGCATCTGACAGGAAGGCCCGTTCAGGTCTCATTTTCAAGAGAGGAGGAATTTTTTTATGACACCTTCAGACCTGCTGCAATTGTGAAGATAAAATCAGGGATTGATGGTTCGGGTAAAATTGTCTTTTGGAATTCTAATGTGTATATGGCCGGTGATGGAGGCGCTGAGGTCATATATAATATACCTCACCAAATGGTGAACATTTATGGCACATGGATGATGCCTCCGCCTGGCGCTCATCCATTCAGAATTGGCCCCTGGCGGGCCCCTGGAGTCCCTAATAATATTCATGCAAAGGAGATGCAGATAAGTCTTATGGCGGCAAAGGCAGGTATTGACCCGCTTGAGTTCAGATTGAAAAACCTTAAGGATGAAAAGATGATCGGTGTCTTAAAGGCCGCTGCTAAAAAATTTGGTTATAAGCCTGTAAAACCTTTAAGCGGCCGAGGCATTGGCATATCGTGCGGTATAGATGTTGATACCTATGTGGCTCATATAGGCGAGATCGAGTTGGATAAAAAAACCGGTGAAATAAGGGTGAAAAGGGTCGTTTGTGTATATGACATGGGGCTCTGTATAAACCCACAGGGGACAAAGATACAGATGGAGGGGGCATGCATTATGAGCATGGGGTATGCCCTTTCAGAAGGCATAAGATTCAGTGATGGCGCTATACTGGATAAAAATTTTGATACCTACAGGATTCCCGGGTTTTCATGGGTGCCAAAGATAGATACAGTGATACTTAAAAAGGATAATGATCCGCCGCATGGCGCGGGCGAGCCTGCTGTAATTGGCATGGGTGCGGTTATTGCATCAGGTGTATTTGATGCAACGGGGGCAAAGCTCCTTGAAATGCCCATGACACCTGAAAGGGTTAAAGCTGCGCTTGGTAAGGTTTAATGAGGTATCATCTCCCCAGCTCTTTTTTAACCGCCAGGCCAACCCGTTCAAGTGTAAGTGGCTTTTTGAGGTATTGACCTGCCCCCAGATCCAGGGTCTTTTTAACCTCAATGGTTTCAGCCATACCGCTTACAATAATGGCCTTCTGATCAGGCCTTATCTTTTTAATTCGGCTGTATGTTTCGCACCCGTTTATACCCGGCTCCATTATCATATCAAGCAGAATCAGCTCCACCGGGTTCTTTTTTATATACTGGACAGCATCTTCACCACAGGAAACAGCAACGCAATTGTATCCAAGCGCATTTAATATTGAACATGAGATTTCCCTCTGAGTCTCTACATCATCAACAACGAGGATGGTCTCTCCTTTACCCTTTAATTCATCTATGGATAAAGGCGCCTCTTTTTTTCTTGTCTCAACCCTGGTTATAGGGAAGTACAGCTCAAAATTTGTACCCTTACTGTCACTTGTTACATCTACATATCCTTCGTGATCCTGAAGTATATTCCATACAACGGCAAGACCAAGTCCGGTACCGCTTCTGCCGATTTGCTTTTTGGTGAAAAAGGGTTCAAATATCCTTTCTATGTACTCATGAGGTATGCCAGGTCCATTGTCCGCTACTGAAAGAACAATATATTCTCCTTCTTTAACATCCTGATATCCCTTAACAGGCCTGTCAAGGTATTTGTTGGCTGTGAAAATGGTTATCTGACCTGTACTCTCAGCTGCCTCTGATGCATTTGAAACCAGGTTCATTATGATCTTTCTTATGTGGATAGCAGACCCATGAATATTGAACAGTTCATCATCCAGGCTAGTTCGGACCTTGATCCCGGGATAATATTGCCTGATTTTGCTGAACTCGGGTGAGTCCAAATAGTCCTTTATAATAATATTCAGGTTTAGAATTTCTTTAGGCGATGCGACTCCTCTGGCTATGGTAAGCAGATCCTGCACAATCGCAACAGCCCTGTTCCCTGATTCCAGTATGGTATTTATAGGTTTTCTGAGCTTACTATCCTGCGGCAGATCCAGAAGCAGCAGCTCCGGATAACTTACTATCCCTGACAGGACATTATTAAGATCATGCGCCACCCCTCCTGCCAGCAGACCCAGTGATTCCATTTTTTTTGATCTGGCAAGTTTCTCTTCACTTTCTTTCAACTTTTTTTCTGCGCGCCTGCGCTCTATGGCGTTGCTCAGGGTTTCCCCTGCCATATGCAATAGAAACTGTATTTCATTACTCCATGCCTGATGCCTTTTCATCGAATGCAGACCTATAAAACCGATCATCCTGTCATCAAGCTTCATAGGAACCACTACCATGGATTTTACACCATTTGCCTTGAGATGTTCTTTTTCAATATTGAATTCCTCTGGCAGGGCCTCAACATCAGGCATATTAAATACCTCATGTTTCTCGATATAACTCGCCAGCATTGGGTGATACTGGGACAGCTCTCTGTTCTTCAGATTCTCTTTGTCAGGGTTGATCCCCTGTGCACACCATTCGTGAGTATTGTCGACTATTTCAAGGTCATCCCTGAACAGAAACACAAAGGCTCGATCAGCGCCTGAAAATGCACCAATCAAGGCCAGTGCCTTATCTATGCCACGGTCAATCCGGTCTGAACTTAATCCCACGAACTCGGAGGATATCTCGCTTATGAGCCGCTCCATTTCAGCGCTCTGCTCCAGTATATTAAGCAGTCGTTTATGTTCGGTTATGTCAAATGATATTGCCAGAATAACAGGCTTGCCTCCCAGTTCAGCGGCGTTAAGGTTTACCTCACTTATGTACTTGGTGCCATCCTTTCTGACTGATACGGATTCAAAACGGACTGCCTTGCCTGGCTTGAGTTTAAGCCACACATTTTCCATGTCGTTTCTTGTTACTGTATCAGGGTCAAGATCCTGTACATGCATATTGAGCAGGTCTTTTTCCGGGTAACCCTTTACCCTTGCGGCCTCCTCATTTATCAGCAGGATTTTTCCTTCAAGGTCATGGACTATCACATCACCGGGCAGGTTCTGGAGTATGGTTTTAAGGCTGTTCTCCTTTTCTATAAGGATATCTTCAGCTTTTTTCTGTTTGTCTATTTCCTTTTCAAGTTTGTTAATCCGTTCAACCAGTTCTTCATATGGGGGCTTTTCAACCATTGATTGTCTCCGTTCATCTATGAAAGAAATATCGGTGTAAAAACATATTTACTTGAAAATATCCTTTTCTTTTGACTATATATTGTCCATCCATAAAGAGACAAATTCTGGATGGACATTTTATGACAATATATTAAAAATAATATTAAGTATATTAAAATAATGTTAAATGCTTGTATTAAATGTGCCTAAACTTTTTATTAATAAAGCATGGTGCCTGATGTAATACAACCTGAATGAAAAAGGAGATAAAAATGATCCAGTCAATTACCAGCATGAAAAACGCATTTGATCTTACCGGAAAAAACGCCCTCATAACCGGGGGTAACAGGGGGCTTGGTCTGGGGATAGCTAATGCAATGGCGCAGAGCGGCGCCAATATTGCCATCTTCTGCCGTGATACAGGCAAGGCAAAGGAGGCCATGGCCGAGCTTAACGCTATTGGCGGCAGGCATGGGGTTTTTTCATGTGATATTACCGACATAAAGAGCGTACGAAAGTCTGTTAAGGAGGCATACGATGCCTATAAAAATTTTGATATCCTGGTCAATAATGCAGGTATATCATGCTTTAATGAGCTCCTTAACATGGATGATGAGCTTACCGACTGGTACAATGTGGTTAATACAGACCTGAACGGTACTGTCCATATGACCTATGAAGTAGGAAAAAGGATGAGGGATGCTGGCAAGGGCGGGTCTATCATCAATATCACATCAAATGCGGCGTTTATTGTTAACAAGACACAGCCCATGAGCCCTTACAGTACTGCCAAGGCAGCAGCCAGCCACTTTACACGCTGCATGGCTGTTGAAATGGGCAAATACAATATCCGTGTAAATGCAATAGCTCCCGGTTTTACCAATTCCGAGCTTTCCAAATTTATACCTGAGAGTGAGCTTTCATATATAATCAACCAGATGCCGGCCAGGCGGTTTGGTGAACCGATCGAGGTGGGGGCAATGGCCGTATACCTTGCTTCACCAGCATCTGCTCAGGTAACCGGCACTGTAATGGTTATTGATGGGGGGTATATGCTCTCGTGTTGATTCCTTAAAGGGGCAGATTATTAGGTTTAAAATTATCAAACTAAGAGGTTCAGGACAATAATAGGAAACAAGAACACTTGTATCGACATATATCATTAAAAACGATCCTCTTTTCGGGCATCCACAATCGATTGGCTCATTGATTTACCACCTATCTTTATTGATGACCGAAAATCCTTAAGACTCGGCAGCTTCCAATTATTCTGAGGTGAAACTATTTTAGCTATTGTTTTTCCTCTTCGTTTTATAATGATCTCTTCTCCGGTCTCAACCCTGTCCAACAGAGCGCTAAGATTGGATCTCGCATCTCTTATGTTGACTTCCAGCATATTGAACCTCCTTTTGTACACTAAAAGTGTACACCATAATACCGACTCAATCAATAAGGGTCTATAATGTTTTTATCTGAAGCGGATCAGACAATTTTAATGAAGAGATTCTTTATTTTTTATCTCAAAATCCTTCAGTCTGGTTTCGGGCTCATGATACCTGCGAAAATATCTTGTGAGAGAGGTGTAGGTAAACAGGGTATTAACAAACGGTATCCGGATAAGCAGCCAGTATATCCAGTATGAAATAATTATGGCAGGAATTACATAAACCATTTCAATAATCTGTTTTACCCAGAGGTTTTCAATCCCCATAGCGGCGAACAGACCTGTCTTTCGCAGTAATAGAAAATTTATTGGCACAGATGTGATAAAAAAAAGTAATACTCCCCATGAATGGCCTGCAATTATTGCCTCCTTTTTACAGTATGCCATGCATCGCATGCATGCTTCGCAATGGTATGTCCAGAAAGGCACTTTGTTCTTTCCGGCCTGTCTCATCCTGATTGCCTGGTTAGGACAGAATTCGGCGCATACTCCGCAACCATTGCACCGGTTGTCTGTGAACATCATCTTTGCCATAAACAGCTTGCCGACAAGGAGGTAAATGATGGGGAAAACCGGGATCAACCAGAACAATAGAACAGCCCAGGCAAGCTCCCAGAGGTTATTCCCGAAATAAAACACCTTTTTACCATTTAGAATACGATCCATTACCGGGCCAATTTTGCCCCTTGCCCTGATTAACATTGACTCAATATTTTTTGTGTTCATCCCCCAGTGAAAATTTATCATGTTCACAGGCATATCCAGGCTGAACATGCCCTTAACCCTGTATCTCTTTACCAATAAAATGATTGCTGCTAGAAAATTTCCAAAACCTACAGCCCCAGGTATAACAACAGGGCCAAGCGGTATCCCCCCTCTGGTAGAAATGATGACCACCGGTGCATTATTTCCGGAAGGTATGCAAAATAAAAATTTGATCATCGACCATGGGGCCATCAGTCCATGAGCGGGGAACATTACACCAAGCAGACTTTCTTCCTCCGGTTTTATTTCATCTCCATGTTTTACATGGTCGATCATTTTGATCTCTGTGGGCACAGCATGGGATTCAGCTATCTCCTTCATCCATTCGGCCACACGATAGGTATTGCCTGTACCACTCATCACATATAAAATTATATTCCGAAAGGACATACTGTTTACCTTAATATTATCTAGTGTCCATCCAGAAAGAGGCAAATTCTGGATGGAGCTTTCAGCAGTCAGCTATCAGCTGTCAGCCAAATCGTTGTTTTTAATGCCTTTCGCTGAAAGCTGAACGCTAATGGCTGACCGCTTGAATCCAAAACAACAGTTTTTGGATGGACACTATCTATATTCATACAGCTCAAATCTCTGTATGGAGAAATCATTTCTGAAGACCCTGATATGCCTTCCTTGGTGGGTCTGGTCTCCATTTAAGTGGCGGATCACCTGCCATTTATTGTCTTTTAATCCGCCCTCTTCTGTTTTGAGGATACCTATCCTTTTACCTGGATCACTATTATCTATGAAGGTTATTGCTATACCTGATCCAGCAACATAAAACTCATTCTCACCTGTCCTTATTATTATTGCACCGCCCGGAACCCAGTGTTCGTCTACCGCTTCCGCCTCCCACCCAAGTGTATGAGTGTGCCTTACTGTAAATTCATATTCGCCGAATTGTACTTTCATCTCAGGGTTCTTTTTATCAACAAGAATACCATCTATAATATCACTGCCCTGATGTTTTGTTATCAATGGGGTTATCTGTTTAATAATATCATATGCCTTTGCGAGATCAGATTCTTCGGGGTTTTCAATGGACTCTACTGAAAAGGGTGAAAAGCCCAGGCTCTCATAGCGGCCAAGTGTAAAAAACGCCTTTGCTGCTGTGCCATTATCTATTCCCGCCTCAGGGATAAAGAGGGGATTATTATTTCGTGTGTACAGGTCACACCAGTGTTGAATATTTGGGAAATAGATATCCGGCGCCAGAAAATCTATGGCCGGTCCACCTGCCTTCCAGATGTCCATGAGGTGCGGGAGTGGCCCCGCGCTTGGATAGCCCTTACCCGGCGCGGTATCAGGGCGGTTTAATGCGGCATTAACAAACATGGGTAATGGATAAATCTTTTTACCGGTTTCAACTATAGCATTTGTATAGGAGGCGAAGTGCCAGGCCATAAAAATTTCATCCGTATGCACACCTTTACCAAATACCTCTTCCCATGTCCCTTTTGTTTTAGAGCCACTCCTTTCCCAGACAGCACGGAATTCAGGCACCAGGGTTCCCCTGTTGTCGGTCATATATTTTATAAGTTCTATTGGAACAGGGGCATTAAATTTTTCATTCGCCAGATTGCTGTAATCACGGGCTGATGGAAGCATCCCTATCTCGTTTTCTGGCTGGATCATTATTACTGTATTATTGGCGCTATCGATCTCACTTATGTGTCTCATCAGGGCGTTAAATGCATTCATGTCGGCCTTGAGATTGTTTTTGCTTAAGGGTGTTAATATCTCCTGGCTGATACCGTTCTCATCCTTGGCCCTTGGAAATCTTTTTTGATCGGTTTTGACCCATGCAGGGGCATGGGAGGACATACTGTTTTTCCATGATCCGAACCAGAGCAGGATCAGCTTTAAATCCATTTTTCTGGCCTCGCCTATGAGCTGATCATACAACTCAAATGCAAACTCCCCCTCTTCAGGCTCAATCAGTTCCCAGTACACAGGCGCAAGGACAGTATTCATGTTCAACGCCTTTAATTTTGGCCATACAGGAGCCATGTACTCAATGGATGTAAAGGTTGAATTCCCAAGCTCGCCCCCGCAAATGATGAACGGTTTATTATCAACGATTAATTGGGTTGTATTTCCCTGTTTTGTAAGATATGGGAGTTGATCATTTTTTTTTAAAACAGGGTCTGCGGCGTAAAGATGCAAAGAGAGAATGAAAAGCAGGGCTACTGTTAAATACAGTTTTATTTTATTCATCTTATATACCTTTAAAATGTTGACCAGTGAGTAAAAAAATAATAAAGCAGTTTGCATGTATAGCTGTTATAAAAACATCCGGTTCTTATCTCAAACCAGTAAATAAAAATATACAGGCAAAAACCGGGTTTGTCACTAGAGAAAATTTAACCCCTAAGTTGTTGAAGCTTCAATAACTTTCCGAAATCACAGGATAATCGGCATATTTATTGTTTACATTTGGTTGACATACCTATAATATCTGCTTAATTTTTATAAGTGTTTGGAAGAATTACCGATTAGTGATTTAAGGATTTAGCTTTTAATATGGAAAGTGCAGTTATCACCAATATTCAGGGGTATTCAATACACGATGGTCCGGGTATACGGACAGTGGTTTTTTTCAAGGGCTGCCCCCTCTCATGCAAATGGTGTCAGAACCCTGAATGCATATCAGGCTTGCCTCAGATAGGTTTTATCGAGCTCTTATGCAAAGGCTGCGGAAAATGTCTTGAAACCTGCCCGAATAATGCAATCAGTACAGACAATGGCAAGCACCGTATTGATTATTCCCTCTGTAATTCCTGCGGTATATGCACTGAAAACTGTATGTATGGCGCCCTTGTAAAATATGGAAAGCACATGACTGTTGATGAGGTATGGGATGAGGTGAGGCGTGACAAGATTTTTTATGATACTTCAAAAGGCGGTGTAACTGTATCGGGGGGCGAACCCATGCTGCACCCTGACTTTGTGAAACGACTTTTTGAGTTATGCCACGGGGAGCATATAAATACCTGCATTGAGACCTGCGGTAATGTGAAATTAAACAGCTTTCAGGAGGTTCTGCCTGTAACAGATCATTTTCTATTTGATCTTAAACACATGGATGAGGAAATCCATAAGGCTAACACAGGCAATACCAATAACATGATACTGGAAAATGCAGCATTCCTGGTTCAAAACAATGCGGATATCATATTCCGCAATCCCCTGATACCAGGCGTAAATGATACTGAAACAAATATTGACGCAACAGCAGGGTTCTTAAAGGGGCTCGGTAATAATGCATTAAGGCTTGAACTCATGCCCTTTCACAGGATGGGCAAGGACAAGTACAGGGCGCTCGATATGGCGTATCGTATGGGAGAGACCGCTATTATGAAAATAGAAGAGATAGAAATGGTTAAAAAGGCATATACTGATCGTGGTATAAACTGCACGATCTCAAGGTAATATATAAGCAAGGAGATAAAAATGACCGACATTAATAAGAAGCTGTTTGACCAGATAGATAAGCTTACACTAAGTAAACGTATCCAGCAATGGAAACAGGCAGTGAAATCATCCGGGTGGAGACTTTTTGCCGACAGGGCAAAATGGACTGCAGAATCATGGAAGGAGACCGAGGGAGAGGATATTCAGATCAGGCGTGCGAAGCTATTGGAAAAGATTCTTAAAAATATAGAGATCCGCATCCTGGATTTTGATGTAATAGTGGGCAGGCTCACCCCGAATGTGATCGGATGTGCAACATCATTTGATATATCCGGGGACTATATCCCCGGCCTGTGGGAGGATAAGGGTGAGATCAATGTCACAATGGATGCCAATGTCGGCCTGGACAGGGAAAGCCTTGAGGTACTTAGAGACAGTGCACGTGTATTTATAGGTAAGACAGCCCCTGAAATGACATACAAGGTATGGGAACAGGTGGTTGGCTCATGGGCAAAGGATGCCGAAGATGCAAAGCTGAAAGACCCGACACTTGATACAGGCTTTTTTCCCCAGTGTACCTCCGTGCTCATGTGGGGAAATATCCTTAATAAAGGCGTAAGAAGTTTTATCGATGAGGCAAAGGCCCATATAGATGAGTTTATAAAAAATCAGGATACGAACATTGATAAACTTCATTTCTGGAGATCTGCAATAATTGTGTGCGAGGCTGCAATAGCCCATGCACACAGGTATGCTGCTTTAGCAAGAAAGATGGCAGAGAGTGAACCAAAGGCAGAACGCAAGGCTGAGCTTCTTGAAATAGCACGTATATGTGAATATGTGCCAGAACACCCTGCAAGAACCTTTCATGAGGCGCTCCAGTGCATGGCCATCATGGGGGTGTGCAAGAATTATGAAAACCCCATGCATAATAATCCACAGTGGGGCAGGGGAGATCAGTACCTGTACAAATACTTTATCAATGATATAAACAGTGGCCGTATTAAACTGGAAAGGGCAGCTGAACTTTTGGCAGAGCTCATCGGACGTTGGGGCACCCAGACCTTTATAGCCGCTGAGAGCCTGAAGCAGTCACACCAGATCAATTTTGCAATCAATAATATTATGCTGGGCGGTGTTGATAAAAATGGTGTGGATGCGACAAACGAGCTGACCTATCTTTTTCTCCATATGGTTGGGCTTTTACAGCTTTCTTCCCCTACTGTCGGGCTCAGATGGAATAAAGGCACACCAGACTGGATTATGAGCAAGGCCATACGAACAAACATGGCTACAAAGGGTGGCATACCCCTCTTTGAAAATGACGAGGTGGTTATCTCTCATTTTGTTGAGGATGGAGTTCCTGCTGAAGAGGCCAGGGAGTGGTGTGGCCTGGGTTGTGTGTACCCGTGTCTGCCTTCAAAGGCCGAGCATTACGGCTCTGATGGTGTTGCTGCTACCAATATGGCGGGAATGCTGCACCTGGCCCTGCATAACGGTATTGATATAAATGGAAGATTAACCGGTGTTCAGACAGGTGACCCTAAGGAATTTAAGAGTTTTAATGATCTGTATAATGCCGTGATGATACAGCATAAATTCTTTACTCATCGTGTATTCTGGCTTGGCGCTATTGCCAGAAAGGAACAGCCCAAATATGTGAGACTTCCGTTCCTTTCAGTAATGGGCATAGAAAAGACCATGAAAAACGGGCAGGACCTTTTGATCCCGCATCCCGATTACTCTAACTTCGGCTTTTCTGATCGTGCCTTAATAGATACTGCTGACTCCCTAATGGCAATAAAGAAACTGGTATTTGATGATAAGAAACTTACCATGTCGGAACTGCTCGATGTCCTTGACAGCAACTTTGAAGGTAAAAAGGGTGAAGAGATTCGTCAGATGTGTATCAGACAGCCCAAGTATGGAAATGATATTGATGAGGTGGATAGCCTGGTCGCAAAAGTAAGCAAAGATTCTTACGATATTATAAGGAGCTATGATAACTCCCCATACAGAAAATATCTTGTGGCGCGGGAAGGGCTTGCCTGGCATTATTTCGGTGGCCTTGGTGTAGGCGCACTTCCGAACGGGAGAAAGTCCCTTGAACCTCTTAATGACGGCTCTCTATCACCCATGCGTGGTGCAGACAAAAAAGGGCCTACAGCAGTGCTTCGCTCTGCCTTAAAGGCAGGATCAAGGGAGTCATATGCATCTGTTCTCAATCAGAAGTTTTCTTCATCCATTGTACAGAGCGAGGAGAGCATAGGTAAACTGGTTGCATATACAAATGCATTTATGGGTAATGATGGCTCTCATATTCAATACAACATGGTTGATACCAATGAACTGAAAGACGCAAAGGTGAATCCTGAAAAACACAAGGATCTCATTGTGAGGATAGGCGGGTTCAGCGCATATTTTACCCAACTGTCACCAGGTATACAGGATGATGTGATAAACAGGAGTGAACATAATTTATAATCAAAAAATATTATTATTTGATTAGAGCTTTCAGCATTCAGCGATCAGCGTTCAGCTCTTTATTGTCAGGTTATGATAATTGAATATTCCCAAGTTCGTCATTCCCCGGCTTGACCGGGGAATCCAGGTTTTTCAAGCTATTTGCAGTGCCGCAAAATGCTATTATAAATAATTATCAAAAAGGAAGAGGTCATGGAGAAAAGAAAATTTAAAAGCGTTCGATTTGTCTATTTGCTCGGTATCATTATTTTATTTTGTCTTTTATTCAGCGCCTGTGAGAAGGATCGCCCTGAAAGCGAACCTCAGCCGGATGTAACAACAGAACTGGCTGTGGATTACACAAAGGCAGAGATATTACCGGTAAAATCATGTGATTCAATGAGCAGTTTTAAGGCAGATGATATAATCCAGCTCGGGGCAACTGAAATACCGGCTGAAGCGGGTACCCCTGGTTTCTGCAAGGTAAGGGGTATGCTTGATCCTGAGATAGCCTTTGAGGTAAACCTCCCTGAAAAATGGAACGGCAGGTTTTATATGATAGGTAATGGCGGTCATGCAGGGCAGTCCCTTGATGATCCTATGCAGGTTCCCCAGGTAAAGGAGGCCATAGGCAAGGGGTTTGCAATTGCCCTCACCAATACAGGCCATGATACAACAAAAGAGCCAGGCGCCTCATTTGTAATGAGCAACCCTCAAAAGGCTATAGATTATGCATATCGGGCAGTCCACCTTACAGCAGTAACTGCCAAGGCAATAACTGCCGACTATTATGCTGCCCCCATAAAATATTCATACTGGAATTCCTGCTCAAACGGGGGGCGCCAGGGGATGATAGAGGCGCAGCGTTTTCCTGAAGATTTTGATGGTATAATAGCAAATGCCCCCTGGGTGGATCAGACAGGTTTTACCATAGGGGCCATATGGAATGAGAAGGCCTTGAATGGCATTACACTTACAGCAGAAAAAATGGCTCTTGTTGCAGAGAGGGTTATGGCAAAGTGTGATGAGATAGACGGTTTAAAGGATGGGCTTATTGATGACCCGCGTAAATGTGGTTTTGACCCTGTTAAAGATGTACCAGCATGTGAAGAGGGGGCAGATAGGTCTGATTGTCTCACGATAGCCCAGGCAGAGGCCATAGCAAAGGTCTATCAGGGGCCTGTAAGCAACGGCGAAAATATTTTTCCCGGTTTCATGCCAGGTAGTGAAGCAGTTATGCCGGGCATGTTTGGCGGGCCCTCGCAGAGCGGCTGGATGGGTCTTATCATAGGTGCGCGACCGGGTATGCCTTCAGCAGATTTTGGCCTGGCCCAGGATACCATGCGTTATCTTGTGCATAATCCGCCCAAACCTGACTATGACTGCATGACATTTGATTTTAATAAGGACATCCATATGCTGGATGATTGGGGAAAAATAGCAAATGCAAAAGATCCTGATCTATCAAGATTCAGGGATCGCGGCGGGAGACTATTAATGACATATGGGTGGGCAGACCCCGTGCTTCAGCCCATGATGGGGGTCAACTATTATGAAGAGGCCCTGAAGGTAAATGGCCCGGGCACCCCTGAATTTTTCAGGCTCTTCATGGTTCCTGGTATGTCACACTGCAGCGGTGGTGAGTGTCCCAACCAGTTTGATTCCGTAACCAATATCGTGAACTGGGTTGAAAAGGGAAAGGCCCCTGATAAAATAATCGCAAAACAGATTAAGAATGGAGAGATCATCCGCTCAAGGCCACTCTGCCCATATCCTGAAGTGGCCCGTTTCAAGGGCACAGGTAGCATTGATGATGCGGAAAACTTTGAATGCGTAACACCATAAAAAGGAGATGAAAATGGTTAACAGATTTAAATGGGTTTTTATACCGGTAATACTGGTTTTCCTGTCAACCTTTCCTGCCATGGCAGCAGATTCATGTGAGAGACTTGCCTCTCTTGTAATCAAGGATGGTAAGATAGATACAGCGGCAATTGTTGAGGCCGGTCAGTTTAAACCGCCCGCAGCAGGCTTTATGATGGGCGGGCCTGGAGGTAATCCATTTCAGGGCACCCCTGCATTCTGTCGTGTTACAGCCACACTTACTCCAACCTCTGACTCAGACATTAAAATAGAGGTATGGATGCCAAAAGAAAACTGGAACGGTAAACTTGTTGGTATTGGTAATGGTGTATGGGCAGGGACCATAAGTCATTCGTCCATGGCAGAGCCTGTATCAAAGGGGTATGCCGCGGTTGCTACAGACACCGGTCATGCTGGAAGCGGTATGGATGCAAAATGGGCTATAGGCCATAGAGAAAAGCTCGTTGATTTCGGCCACCGTGCCGTTCATGAGATGACAGTCAAGGCAAAGGAGTTGCTGGCTGCCTATTATGGCAAAAAAGAGGATAAGTCATTCTGGGTGAGCTGTTCAACAGGCGGGCGTCAGGGGCTTATGGCCGCATACAGATACCCGGATGACTTTGACGGCATCTCATCAATGGCCCCGGCCAACCCCATGGTTGGGCTTATGATCAGCTCATTATGGTCAGGTTATGTTGCCATGAAGGACAATGCCTATAATCTTTCTTCTGCTGATCTTATGCTTTCAAATAGGGCATATATGGATAAGTGCGATGAGAAGGATGGTGTAAAGGATGGTATTGTCTCATGGCCGGAGATGTGCAGTTATGACCCCAAAGTGCTTGCATGCAGTGAAGCGAAAAATGAGAATTGCCTGACTTTAACCCAGATTGAGGCGCTGAGTAATGTCTACGGCGGAGTAAAAAATCCACGGACAAAAGAGGTTGTATTCTCAGGTTTTACACCGGGAAGCGAGCAGATGCTTTCCATGCTTACCAGCGGGACTGAACCCTTTCCTGGTGCGGTTTCATATTTCAGGGACATTGTGTTTGAGGATCCTGCATGGGATTTCAAATCCTTTGACTATGATAAAGACCTTGCTGCATCATACAAGGCGGCATCTGATATACTGGATGTGCCGCCGGACGGGCTCTCAAAGTTTTTTAATGGTGGCGGAAAACTTCTGCTTTCACATGGCTGGGCAGATGGCCTTATACCTGCTGCAAATACTGTGGCATTTTATAAGACCATGACAGAAAAGCTCGATAAGGATAACGTTGCTGATTCCGCAAGGCTCTTCATGATCCCGGGGATGAGTCATTGTTCCGGTGGCACAGGGCCAAACGTTGTTGATATGCTATCTGTGATTGATAACTGGGTTACGAGCGGAAAGGCCCCTGAGACCATTATAGCAACCACTGCCCCGGTGCCGGGCCAGAAACAGATGACAAGGCCCCTTTGCCCATACCCGAAGGTAGCTGTATATAAGGGATCAGGAAGCACGGATGATGCAGCCAATTTTGAATGTAAGGTGAAATAGAACCAGACTTTTATGGAGTATTATCACCTATATTTCCCCTGAGAGCTTTACAGCCTTCAGGGGAAATTCTATTTTTTGGGCTTAACATCAGTGTAAAAAATCTAGATCAATGATTGAAAATAATATAAATGAAATAATAATTATCCGTCCTACCCGCGAAGGCGGGTATCCATTGATTTAACTTTTTGATATCCCAAGTGGATCCCCACCTGCGCGGGGATGACGTCAATGAGGTAAATTTAACTTTTTACGAGACTGACAACTTTGACACTTTATTAAAGCATTATTCAAACATTATGTCCGAAATTATTCTGGCAACCAAAAGGCTGCGACTGGAAAAAATTGGTGAAGAGCATAAAAAAGATCTCTTCAGTCTGCTCTCCAATCCAAAGGTTCATAAATATTTCCCTAAGACACTTGATGACAGGGAAAAGGAAGAATTCTTTGAAAAGATACAACACCAGTATAATACGATCGGATATTGCTTCTGGGCTGTTATCAGAAAAAAGGATGAAACATTCTTGGGTATATGCGGACTGTTAGCTCAGGTTATCGAGGAAAAAAAAGAGGTTGAGGTAGGGTATCGTTTATCAGATGAATTCTGGGGGAATGGATACGGCCCTGAAGCAGCATTGGGTTGTATTGAATATGCTAAAGAAAAATTAAAGGTGCCATCAATAATATCTCTAATTCGTTCTGTTAACATTCAATCCATAAGGGTAGCAGAGAAGAATGGTTTAGTTTTTGAGAAAGAGGTAATGTTTCATGATATGCCTCATAATCTTTATCGTGTTTTAACCTAAACCATCATGAAAGGAGATCTATCATGATTAAAAATCTGATTATAGTTGCTTTGGTTACTATTCTTTTATCAGCTTGCTCTCAATGGGTTTCTGTAAATCCTCTTTCCCCTCCGGCTGAACCGGATAAAAAAATGGAAGGTTTATGGAAACTGGAATCCAAGGAGAATGATACGGTATATCTTCACATCGGGGAAAAGGCTGATAATACTATGATAGCGCTTAGTATTGAGCATAAGGGGGATGGAAGCCTTGATATTGTAGAGATTCCCTTTTTTATATCCAGAACAGGTACAAATAATTATTTAAATGTCAGATATGAAGATATCGAAAAGGGTGTATCAGAAAGTGATAAAGGATTTATTTTTGTCAAATACTCCTTTTCTGATGATAACACTCTCTCTTTCTATCAATTTGATCCTGAGCTAATTATCTCCGCAGTACAATCAGGAAAACTGAAAGGAGAGGTATACTACAGGGAAACAAAAACTACTCCGACACCTGAAAGTACGGTTAGAGAAAAATCAACTCCAGAAAAAACAGTTGATAGTGTTAAGATGACTGATACATCCGAAAACCTTGTAAAATATTTCGAATCTGAAGGTGTCAAATTTTTACCTGAAGTATTAAAATTTATCAGGGTGAAACAGTAACCATATATAAAAGAGATCAATGATGGATTATATGCTGTCAAACAAGAAAGCCTGGGAAGAAGCATTTGATAACAGGCATGAAAATTGGGGCGATGATATAGCCAGTAGAATAAGAAATGAAAAATATCCATTCTTTAACCCGGAGACGATTAAATTTCTTAATAGGTATGATCTAAGGGATAAAACGGTAGTACAGTTTTGCTCTAACAATGGTCGTGAATTGCTTTCTCTAGTGAAGAATAGTGGAGCAAGGGAAGGGTTTGGCTTTGATATTGCGGAGAATCAGACACGTTATTCAAATCAAAAAGCTAACGAATTGGGCATAAGATGCAAGTTTGTACCGGTTAATATCCTTGATATTGGAAATGAATACTTTAACAGGTTTGATTTCATAATTATAACTGCCGGAGCATTATGCTGGTTTAAAGATCTGGATATCTTTTTTGACAAAGTCTCAAAGTGTCTATCAAAGAATGGGATACTGCTGGTTAACGAAATACATCCAGTTACAAATATGCTTGCTGCTTTGGGAGAAGATGATTTTGATGAATCCAGCCCATTAAAGTTAATACATTCATATTTCAATAAGGAGTGGGTTCAAAATGATGGCATGTATTATATGACCAAAAAAAAGTACGATTCAAAAACCTTTACAAGTTACACTCATCCTTATTCAGATATAATCAATGCGATGTGTCTATCAGGGATAAAGATTATTGCTATGAATGAGTATATGATTGATATTTCAGATTTGTTTGTGCATTTAAACAATAAAGAAATACCTCTGTCATTCATACTTGAAGGAAAAAAGGAATAAATTCGAAATCAATTAATGACAGTATCTATAATATGGAAAATAACCACATAGTGGTGTCATATTGATAGCGTTATCATTTTATTAAAACCATAATGATGAATATGTATCAGAAAATAAATGAAATAATTATACGTGACTGGCAGATGGAAGATATTCCATCACTGGTCAAGTATGCCGATAACATAAAGATATGGCAAAACCTTCGTGATGGATTTCCGCATCCTTATACTGAGAGTGATGCGGAAAAATTTATCACCCATATCGAAAATTCAAAACCGAAGACGATCTTTGCTATAGCAACTGAAAACGAGATTATTGGCAGCATCGGTATAATAATAGGTGAGGATGTCCACAGGTATACAGCAGAGATGGGGTACTGGCTTGCTGAGCCCTTCTGGGGTAAGGGCATAATGACTGAAGCGGTGAAATTTATAAGTGAATGGGCCTTTCATGAATTCAGTCTTCACAGAATTTATGCTACCCCTTATGCCACAAATACTGCCTCAGCCAGGGTGCTTGAAAAGGCGGGTTTTGAAAAGGAAGGTGTGATCCGTTCAGGGGCGTTCAAAGATGGTAAGATTGTGGATATGTTTATGTATAGCCTTATTAATATCAGTACTAATTCTGATATTCATTTGAATTTTTCATAAAGGAATTACTCATGGCAACTGTTAAGCAACACTACGAAGAGGTATTGGCTGATGTTTACTCATGGATGTATGGCGGTTTTGAGAACGGGTTACAGCGCAACAGAGAATTCATAAGTAAGCATGGATTGACCCCTGATGGTTCAACCTTGGCTGTTGACCTGGGTGCCGGAAGCGGATTCCAGTCAATCCCCCTTGCTGAGGCCGGATATTATGTAACAGCAATTGATCTCAGTGCAAAACTCCTTGATGAATTGAAGGCAAATTCGAAAGAACTTCCGATAACTATTGTTAAAGGTGATCTGTTGGAGTTTGATAATATCATCAATAAAAAACCGGAGTTGATTGTCTGCATGACAGATACGATTGTCCACCTTGACTCAAAGGATATGGTCTCTTTACTTTTTGGAAAGGTATTTAATGAATTGGAGCCTGATGGAAAATTCGTTATTTCCTTCCGCGATCTGGCCCATGAGTTAAAAGACCTTGATAGATTTATACCAGTAAGAAGTGATGATAATACTGTTTTTACCTGCTTTCTCGAATATGAACCTGAGCATGTTAATGTTCATGATATTGTATACAGGAAGATAGATGGCAAATGGAATCTGTTTAAAAGCTTTTTCAGAAAGCTGCGTCTGTCAAGGGAATGGGTTGAGGGACAAATGGTACAATATGGATTTAAAATATTGATATCTGATTTTGAAAATGGTTTTATAACTATGGTTGTTCAGAAGTAAGTAAATTTGCCAGGGGCCAAGGAGTCGATGGTTCAAGGGGTCGAGTGAAAATCGATTTACCGCTCGTTCACTTAGTCAGGTTGGGTTTAGTGAAGCAGCCCAACAGGATATTTATTTAAGGGTGTTGGGTTAAAACCCCGACCTGCTGGATGCCAGATCAAGTCTGGCATGACGTCATCCAACATTATTAGGCATATTCGTCATTCCCGACTTGATCGGGAATCTAGGGCTTTACCTCTCGTTCACACGGACATTGTGGGAATATTTACATTAACGCCCTGCGTTTTATCGCCAAAATTATGACCATTGTTAAAAGTTAGGTATTTGTTTTTACACTCGACCCCTTGACCCCTTACCTATCTCACCTTCACCCCCAGATACTTCTTCACATCATAATACCCTGCATTACGTGCCAGTGCCCCGAAGGTGCCTAATGTTAATCCGCTGGGTGGTGTTTTGCCAATCTCGTTAACTCCATAGAAGCACCCGCAGTCATGCATGGTTCTCTTGTTAAAAACGATTGTGCCCTGGCTGCCGTTGCACGCCTCTTCTATCCATGTGAAAAGGTATGTGTCTTCCCTCAGTTTTACATATTTGCATGGAGAACTCCACATCATGCCTGGCACATCATTCTTGTAAAAGATGGTCCATGAGTATGAGAAGGGTGTGCTGTATACATGGATGGATGTCATGAAATCACTGTATGACCATGTGAGTGAGGTACCCACCAGTTCATCAGTAAAGTGGTGCCTTAACATGCCGGGCGCCCTGACGCCTTCCATTTCAATAATGCCGAATATTACCTCCTGTGACACCTCATTTGCCATGTAAGGTGAACCAAGCATGGAGTAAACGCACGTGGTAAGTCCGTTTACAAGGTCTAATACAATGTAAACGCTTTCATGGGGGGTGGTATCACTATGGGGGTTAACGAAAACAATCATCTTTTCAGCTGGCTCAAATGCCTCATAAGGTTCTTCATGCCATTTTACCTCTCCTTCACGGCGGTATCTCAGTTTTTTTATCTCATCAAACCTGTAATTCCATACAGGGCCATTATTGTCGTAGCGGAGAGTAAGCTCTTTACCCACAAGTAAATCATTTAAGGGCATCTTGTTACCTAATGTGCCTGAATCCATAACCCCTGCATCGTTAAAGGGAGGCGGGCTTTTTTTTACTATTTCATTCACCTGTTTTTCCGTTAAAGGAGGGTGATTCTTAAGGGGCCGGTACACAGGCCTGAATCCTTTCTTTTTAATCACAGGGGGAGGCGGCTGAGGTTCTTTGCCTTTTGGCATAGGAGGTGTCTTCATTTCATAGATTATCTCTTTACCATGATCATCAAACCCATGGAATTGTGCTATCTGGCCTGTTATCTCCCCTTCTCCCCTGAACATGTAATATTCGAGTTCATCTTTTTCATTGAACCCCAGCCTTACCCCTGCCTGTGTGAGAGTGAACAGGTCAAGGATATACATGGTCATAATGCCTGCGAATTCGCATTCGACCCTGTCATATAAAAAGATATTTTCATCTATCTGGATAAAATCCGAAGGGGCGCAATATACAAGCTCATCATCATTTCGGGTCAGTTCGACAAATGATGAGTATGTAACAGAGGGGAAAAATTCTAGGGTCTCTATGCCCCTGTCCGATTTCCAGTGAAACCCCTTGCCTGATATTTTGTTGGTAATGTGGTGACGTTCATGAGGTAGATTTTTATTGGTAGCAACATAACCATAGTATATCTCCCTCTGTACCTCCCTGTTGTCTTCATATCCGCAGAACCACACCTCAATAACCGTGGCAAGCCCTGATTTCTGGTCAATAACGATGTTATAACCCCTCTGTGTGTCTGGGATCATATGTGAAAAGAAGACAACATGCTTAAGAGTCAGTGCGCCATAACCGCATTCAACAGTTTTTTTACCATCTTCAATAAGAGATAGTCTACTGATATCTCTAAATGAGTATTCAAGCAGAGGGCCGTTATCAGTTACAATTTTCATGGATTCGCCTGCAAGAAGATCAGAACGTTCAGAAACACATTCCGGTCCACCGAAAAGCGCACCCAGCCCTTCATCAATCTGTTCACTGGTGAGTTTTGTATATTGAAACCTGTGCATTAACATTTTTGACCCTCCTTGTTGTCTCTCTTTAATGACGTGTTTTTTAAGGGATGAAAGCCTGATGATATGGAATAGAGAATTTTGTGTCAAGGATGGAATTCACAAAGTAAGGATCTTGACTGAGCTTCGGATTTTTTTAGGGCTGTTTTGAGGAAAAAGCGTTGTATTCAAACGGGGCACACACTCTGAGTCAGTCATGATTTTTTACTGGATCGATCTGGCGCTAGAAACATCATTTAAATAAAAAAATAATCTGCACGGAATCATGTGCAGCATTGCAAACAAATGTGTGCTGTCCTTCTAATCTCTCAGATGCCGGGTTACTAACACTTCTTTAATTACCCGACCTTGTTTATTCAGCTCCTTACTATAATTGTTATAAAAACAGGTGGTTGGTGTAGCAATACCCTTTTATGTATTATTCTGCGATTATTCAATTATGTAATGGCATACATATTGTAAAAGATAAAGACTCATAGACCTGCCTTATTAAATAAAACATCAGGAGAAAAACCATGGAATTGATTGATATTAAAAAGATTGATCCTTCCCTTTCCAGCACAGGAAACTCATTAGCGCGGATAAACTCAGGGAGCTTGCCACGAGCATCATGCGTGAGGGGCTTTATTGAACCTGTAGTGTTAAGGCGTTGTAACGGGCGTTTTCAGGTCATATGCGGGGAGAGAAGATTCAGGGCTGTTAAGGAATATACTGATATCAAATCCATACTCGCAAGGGTCATTAAGGTAAATGACCTTGAAGCAAGGTGCATGTGCGCTGCGGAAAACCTGCAACGTGAAAAGTTGAACCACCTGTTCCATAAATTTATGAGACAGGTGGGAAATATCTTTAATAATCTGCCTAAACCATTGAAATGGCGGTCATTTTATGAAAATGACCTTCCTGTTTTACTGGACACTTCAGAGGATGTGCTGGTTACTGCAATAGATCACAATCTCAACCGGTCACAGGTAGGAAAGGCAGGCTGGAGCTGTTTAGGCTGAGGGCTGAAGGAAAAAATACAAAACACTAACAGCCTTCAGACTGAAAAGCTTCAGCCTCTTATTTAATGCTGACTGGAGGGATTTCCAGGGCAGACCTGCAGGGGAAGAAAAAAGGGAAAACGCCATTATGATAGATGATTATCTTACTGCCCTTTGAAAGGGCGGGTGGCAGGCAACACATATTATACAGGCCCCCATGTCTTCGGAACGTTTCAGCGCCGGTATTGTATCTGCCATGAAGAAAAAGAGGATACTGGGGGTAACAAACAGGTATATGATTGTAGCAAAGCATAGACTGTAGACTGGCAGGTTACAAGATACTATAAACCGCGAACCATCCGCCGTCGCTGAAGCTATGGCGGGACAGGCAACGAAAGGCACGAAAAAATAAAAGATAAATATTCTCAACTTTCTTGGCGACGATGGAGGGTTTTATTGCTTTACTTAATGGTCTACAGCCTAAAAGGCTTCCCTGGCGCAGCATTTTTTCCTTCCATCTTGTCACGTTGTACCCTTTGGCGAAGACAGAAGTTTTAACGAAGACGGAAGCCTTTGCGACGACAGCCTGTTTTCCTTATCTTGAATCTTGAATCTTCAATTTTGAATTATGTATTTACTTCCTTGCTTTTTCAACCAATTAATTTTAAAACTAACCCATTATATCTTTTTGGGTATATTGTATTACAGCCTTACAAGTCTTTTTGATTTATACACCTTTGGGTTAATGATAATTGTTCACCCTGTTAAGTCCGCACAGCGGGCCGCAAAGAAACATTTAACAGGGTGAATTGATAAAATTATTTAATATTTTCCCTGTTAAATTTCCCAGAGGGAACATCATTTAAAAGGGCGGAAATAGGAGAATCAAGACACAGTATGTCATTCCGACGCAGGTGGGAATCCAGTTGTTTTTGATTTGTGATTATTGGGGTATGTCCAATGTCAAGGGCAGAGCCCGGTTTTCATTCAGACCTTAATTCTTGTCTTATGGTCACAAATCAAATTTTATATTTGATTATAAATAATATTTAATCGACAGAAGAGTATTGGTTATAATTATGATTATGCGAACATTAATACCATTGATTTTATTATTATCAGTTTTCGTGGCACCTGTATTTTCAGC
>JAAZBV010000122.1 GCA_012513605.1 Desulfatiglans sp.
AAAGGGAATAGTTATCGTCTTAGAAAGAATAATGAAAAGGAGGCAATAAAATCAGATCAAATTGAAATGTAAAGTGGCTCAGTTTTCACGACCGAAAATGGCTCACTTTTTAACGACCATTGACACCACTCTCTTGCCAGATCGGAGTTGAGTGCATCATTGGAACAATTGGTGTTGGCAAGTATCAATAATTATAAACCGTCTGGCAGGTTTATGTAAGGGGTTTGACGGACGCTCCGCTCGTGAAAAAGATAATATCAATTAGAGGAGATAAGTATGCCAGATAAAAAGAAAGTATCACTATCAGAAAAAAACAGTCGTATATTAATGATTGAAATGAATAAAATTATTGAAAGAATTGCGGATGAGAAAACAAAATACATTATTTCAGGGAAGATACAAACATCATTAGCATATCCACCCAATAATGGCTTTAATACAAAAGAATCAGCTTTTATTCAAAAATTAATCACAAATGATGAAGATGGATTAAATGCTCTAAGAAAAATACTGGCAGATTCAATTGCATGCGGTGTCTTCGATTTATTTAATTTAATAGATGGTACTGCTGATCCTGAACTGGATTCATGGGAAAAGGATGGAATCTCGTTAATAGATAAAGATGGTTCAATCGAAGATAATAACGAAATGCTTCATGACTCTTTATTTGAAAAATACTGGGATTGGCAAGAGATGAGAAATGAAGATTGGAAGTTAGATACAATTGAAGAATGAAGATGCCGGACAACACGCTCAACAATGACAAGCTGCTATCTTGCCGAATCAATCTTAATAGATTTCTAATAGTCAGTGCTTCAATAACCTTTAAATGGCAAGCGCCGCTTGCATATTAGCTACAATGTTATACATGACAGTTCATAGTGTCGTTTAAAAAAAGGAGGAATAAAAAAATGAAGATCAAGATGTTTTCCACTATTCTCTATGGCAAGGTAAAACCATTTTCTATGCGATTGAGTGAACCACTGCATACCGAATTGGAAAATGATATTCAAGAGTGGCTTACTCAAAACCCAAATATTAAAATCCATGATATAAAACAATCTATGTCTGGAGGGAGCTTTCATGCTGCCCCTAAAGTAATTGTCTCAATGTTTTATGAATAAGGCGGTAGTATTGTAACAATAAGCGTGAATTATTTCAATGTTAACAGTATTCTTTATTGAGCGTAACTTTTAGATTGGTAAAAAGAGGAAAGAAACGTATGGGCTTAAAAGAAGAGATTAAAGAAAAGGCAAAGGCATTTGGATTTGATTTGTGCGGGGTGTCTGACCTGTTGGAGATTCAAAAGGCTGAGAATCCACCGCATCGCGGACTTAGAAAACCTCTGGAGGTGATGCCTGAGGCTAAATCACTTATCATCCTTGGCTTTGTAGTATGGGATGAAAGTTTTAACTTGGTGATTTTGTCTGTACCGACATCTGAAAAAAAGCAGATTGATATCTATGGTTTCTACAATGATATTATGGAGACACGGGCATGGAGACTGAGCAACTGGCTACAAAAGGAAAAGGGCATTAACTCGATCCCTACCCTTGAAATACAGTTAAAACCGGCAGCCATGTTAGCGGGCTTGGGATTCATCGGACATAACACCCTGCTTATTACTCCTGAATATGGTCCCAGGGTAAGGTGGATCGCATTGCTTGTGGACACAGAATTAGACCCTGATGAGCCTTTTGAAAGGGACCTCTGCGCTGAACAACCTTTATGCCGGAATAAAGAACTCTGCGTAAAGGCATGCCCGTTCCAGGCGATTATTCCCGGCCCTTCACAGGGTGTGCCACCAGGTGAGAAGGTGAAGGTATTTGACTGTGTAATTTTGCATCAGGCCGATAAAGAGCTTGAAGAGAAATGGGAGAAATACATTCGTCGTACAACTGAGCGGGGATTTATGGAGTGCACCAGATGCAATGTTGTTTGCCCCTATGGCAAACCTGTTGATGATAAGATCATCCCGGAAAAAAGGGGAGTATCAAATCATGTCCAAAGTTGAGGTAAATACCCATGCTCCTGATTTCATACTGCCTGATTTCAGGGGTAACAGTGTAAGGCTTTCAGATTTTGCCGGACGTAAAAATGTGCTGGTAGTATTTAACCGCGGGTTTGTCTGACCATTCTGCCGCAGGCATCTGGTACAGTTGCGTCAGGACTACCAGCAGTTTGTAAAACTGGATACAGAGATTATAGTTATCGGTCCTGAAGAGGCAGAATCATTTGAAAAGAACTGGATAAAGGAAGCGCTGCCATTTATCGGGTTACCTGATCCGGAACATAAAGTGTTGAATTTGTATGGACAGGAGTTTAACCTGTTCAAGCTGGGCAGAATGCCTGCCCAGATGCTTATTGATAAGACCGGTATGCTCAGGTATGTGCATTACGGCCATTCGATGGCGGACATTCCTTCGAATGAAGAAATTATAAAACTTATAGAACAATAGTTACTTGCCCCTCATCCTTTTTGAAAGCATTGAAAGAAGGGATATAACATCATCGGACCCTTTCTCTGTCATTGTCCCCATACCGCAGGCAGGTGTTAGAATAGATGCGGCATAAACAAGCTCTTTAGTAAGCCCCAGGCTAATAAGCCTGCTAAGCCCGGAAACAAGCCTTTCATAAAGCTCATAGATATCCGCCCTCCCTGCAAAATCACCTGTCGGGACAATACCCCAGGCAATGGCACCTCCCTTACTGATAAACCGTTTAAGGTGGTCAGGATAAGGAAAGAGAGATTCCTGAAATGAATATGCGTCAAGATTTATTATGTCAACCCCTGAATCCATAATCATGGGCCACTCTGTACTGCCGCAGCAGTGTATACCGATAATGGCCTCTGATCTTTGCTTCAGATAATCAATAACCTCTTTTAAAATCCCTGCGATCTCATGACGCCCTATGGGTAACAAGTCTGACCCTAAGCATGAAAGATATGGCTCATCAAGAAATATGATGGGCCGCTTCCCTGTCTTTTCAAGCGCCCGCACCTGCCACAGTGCCTTTATGGCAAGCCCCTTGGCATAAGTTTTTAGGAGATCAGGGTAAAAAAGTGCAGACCTTCCATCCTTATCCTTAAAGCCTGCGGCAAAGGTTACAGGGCCTGTTATGTGCCCCTTAATATATTCTCCTTTACCGGGGTTTTCTTTTACAAACTCGATCATACTGTATAGCCCCTCAGCATAGCCAGGGCCTATGGAAAAATATTCCAGGTCATCAGCATGATAATGGCTATAGAATTCAGAGAGGGCCTTTTCTCTATTGTCTGAAGAAAGAGTTACTGCCCCTGTGTTGGTGTTGACCTCAACCAGGGGGAGCCCTTCAGTAAATTGGGCAATCATGTACTCAAGGGGGTTTAGTTTTACAAGCTGGGGCCAGAAGGGAATATCGGGGAGGAGGTGATTAATTTTTCTACATGCATCATAAGCGTTTACCCATGGCACACTCCCTATGCCGGTTGCCTTGAAAAAATAATCAGGCATGATGCCCATTCTATTTGCCCGCTTATGATAAGCTATACAGCGGTTGTTCCGCTGTTAGAAAGGGCACTGATATTTTTGCGCCATGCATCCAGTACTGATATGATCTTTTCTGTTTTATGGCGCCTCTCATTAACAGGCGGAGTCTCTTCCTGTGCATCATTTATATCCGAAAGGGCTGATATCTCCTTAAAATGCGATGCCGCAACCGCATCATCAGGGTTCATCTCTGCAAGCTTCTCATAGATCTCTTTTGCCTCATCAAGCTTTCCCTGATCAAAATATACCTTTGCAAGGGTGGCGGTAATTATCTCGGGCAGCTCCTGTTCCAGCTCCTGTATACCGGAATCCATGAGTTTGTCACCTGACTCTGGTAAAGGGGCCTCATCTTGCAGGCCCAGTTCTTTAAGCTTAAATGCTGCGTCTTTATCTTCAGGGTAAAAAGAAAGAAAATGGCTGAGACATAAAGCAGCATCCTCATTTCGCCCCTGTCGCAGGTATATCTCTGCCTGTAATTTATATGCCGTGGCAAGTCTTTTAATGCCCTCTATAACCTTGGCAGCCTCTTCCTCTGCATCAAGAAGCTGCCCCTCTTCCATGTATGTCTCTGCCAGGATCTTTTTAAAATAAAGGTCATTGGGAAACCTTGAAACGGCCTTGCGGCACTCCCTGATTACCAGGTTTATTTTTCCTTCAGCCTTGAGCAGGGGGAGTAACAAATGAAGGGTCTCCTGCGATGGCGAATTCTCCAGTATTTCATTGATGCTGCTTTCCGGGATATACATGGTTTCCTCTCATAGTTATGAAAAGATTATTTTTTTTCTTCTTCATTGAATTTGTAGATTACTTCATTGTCCTTTAAAAGGCCAAGCTCTCTCCTGGCGGCCGTCTCTATATATTCCCTGTCATACTTGAGCCTCTCTATCTCTACCCTCAACTCCTCATTGGCTGCCTCAAGCCTTTTTATCCTCTCAAGGTATTCCTGCCGCTCCTTTTCCATGGTGACAACCCATCTTATACCCCTATCACCAAATGCAAGCCATGATCCAACCAGGATGATAATTAATATACCCGGTAAAATTATTCTGAAAAAATTTGTTTTAGGACTTTCCAAAGTAGCCATTTCCTGAAAAAGGTTTTACATCAATTCCTTTGACCGCCACCTTGCCGCAATTACAATGGAATTAATCCCTGCGTTCTTTGCTATATCCATTATCTTTACCACATTGCCGTGGCTCACATCCACATCGGCCTGAAGCACAAGGTCAAGCACACCCCGCTCCTTTATCTCTTTAGTTAGTCTTTGTTCAAGGGCGCTTATATCGATCTTTTCCCCTTCAATATAGATGGCCGCATCCTTGTCTACAGTGATGATAACCCTGTTCTCCGCATCCGGGTCTGCTGCCTTTTTAGTTATCTTGGGGAGCTTGATCTGTACACCTGCCGCAATATCATAGTGTGAGGTAACCATGAAAAAGATAAGGAGCAGGAACACAATATCCACAAGGGGCGCAATCCCTATGTTCTCTTCTTCATCCTTTGTTTTCCTGAATCTCATTTTGACTTACGCCCCCTGTTATTCCTTTGTGGTTGCGTTTTCTATTATCTCAATCATCCTTATAGAGCTTTCTTCCATCTCAAATATGAGGGATTCGGCCCTGTTTTTTAAATATCTGTACCCCACAAGCACCGGAATTGCAACACACAGGCCAGCAGCAGTGGTGATCAGTGCCTCTGCAATACCGCCTGCAAGCAGGGCCGGGTTGCCGCTCCCCTGTGAAACCACCTTAAATGTCTTGATCATGCCCGATACAGTGCCTAAGAGCCCTAAAAGCGGGGAGAGGTTTGCAATGGTCGATAACATGCCCACATTCTTTTCAAGGATTACGCTCTCACGGCTGCCCCGATCCTCAATGGCCTCCTTTACAAGCCACATGCCCTTGCTGCTGTTTTTAAGGCCGGCAAGGAATATCTTTGCAATGGATGAATCGCTCTTTTCACAGATATCAAGGGCAGCAGGGATATTCTTTTTTTTGAGCCTGTCCTCCACAAAGGAGACCAGGTCAGCAGGGATAACCGCCTTTTTCCTGAGTATCCATAATCTCTCAATAAAGATCCCGAGCGCAATAATCGAGCACAGGATTATGGGATACATCACAATACCGCCTTTTATTATAAAATCTATCACCTTCTACTCCATCAAACAGGGTGTGGCCGGAAACATATTAATAAGCAGACTTGTTTAATATAAACAATTGATATAATGTAATATACCATATAGTTTATTCATACTCCAAGTCAAGTAATGACAATCAATTAATCTATTAATCCAGGCAGGTTTTATTAGATGGAAAATAAAGGCAGCAAGGTGGTTTATTTAAAGGGAAAAAGGGATATAGCGGTAGAAAGCCGTGAAATAGTGGGCAAACTGGCGCAGCTCTCAGGCAGCAACGCCCTGAACATGGTGCTTGATCATGAAAATGCCCTTGAGCTTGTTCAAAACATGACAAAGATCGATTTTTTCTGGCTCATAAAAAAGGTGGGGGAGGATGACTCATTCCCGCTCCTCTCTCTTGCATCCGAGGAGCAGTGGCAGTATCTGCTGGACCTGGAGACCTGGGAAAAGGACCAGATGAACAGGGTGGAAACCTTCAAATGGCTTAACAGGCTGTTAAAGGCAGACCCGGAAAGGCTTGTTAAGTTCCTCTACAGCGAAGATGGCAATCTCCTTACGCACCTGTTTTTTACAGGCATACTTGATATCAGGGTAAAGGAGGATGATGATTTTATGCCGCCGGAGGGGTTTGTCACCTTTGATAACCTCTATTATATAGGCATTGCAGACAAGGCAAATGCAGAGGATATAGAACAGCTTTTAAGACACCTTGCCCTTCATGATCACAACAAATTCCAGGCCCTGCTGCTTGGTTTGCAGGGTGCAATCCCGGCAGAGATGGAGGAGGAGCTTTACAGGGAGAAGGGTGTAAGGCTGGCAGAAGAGGGGTATCTCCCCTTTGAAGAGGCGGTCTCGGTGTATGCGTACCAGGATGTATCCAAACTCAATAAGGATTCATCCGAATATATACTTTATACACCTGATGAAGAGACTAAGGCCCTTGTGCCCATAACCCCTTTTCTTGCGGTTCAGGAAGAAAACCTCTTTTCAATCGCTGTTTCAGGTATAAACGATTACATGCTTCTTGAAAGGCTCAGGCTTGAGTTTTCGGGCCTGTGCAGCCAGGTTTTTTCTGCGGATGGCGTAAGGTTTGAGAGCGTTGATGACCTGATAAGGATATGTAAAAAGGCAGGTGGATATATAAACACCGGGCTTGAAAGGCTTTCTGGGGGTGATACAGCCATTGCCCTGGATTTTATAAAAAATCATCCCCTTATTACACTTTTCAGGGCAGGGTTTAGCCAGGCGCTGGAACTCAGGTGGAAGGCGGAAAAGTGGATAAAGGCATCATGGTTTGATTGGATGGAGCTAAATAACGCCTTCTGGGGAGAAGAAAGGGAGGGGCTCCTTAAGGGCATACTGCAAACAAAACCCCTGATGTACACGGAGAAGGCTGAAAAGGTATCCTACAGGGATTTTACCTACCTTGAAGAGATCAGAAAGACAGGGGAGATCATTGAAGGGATGATTGCCCTGGATAAATTGTTAGGCGCTGTGATCCCCCACCATGAGATGGAAGAGCTTATAAAGGATGAAGAGGATATCACATTCTACCAGGTTCTATTTACCTTCTGGCTCAGGAGCTTGTGCAACCTTGAACCAAGCCTTAAAAAACTCACCCTTAATGAGACAAAGAAGGCATTTAGCATATTAAGAAAAGGGGAAACAACCCCTCCATACAATATGGCCGGACAGAGGGAGGTGTTTATAAAGGGTCTGACCGGTATCTCTAAACTTTCAGACCAAAAGCTGCTTGATACCCTGGAAACAACCCTATCAACTATATGGGATGAATTCACAGATGAATATGCCATGATCAGCACAATTGACCTTGACCCAAAATATTCCGGGTTTGTGTTGATAGGGGAGTAGAAGGAAAAAGGTGTGTTGCTTCACTTAACACAACCTACAAACTTTTCTGATGGAGGAATGATATATGTTATCAAAATTAGTCCTGATTATTTTAATCCTATTTCCTCCGGTTTTAGACGCAATGGATGTGAAAGAATTCCGAACTATCATGGATAAGGTTAATGCCAGTAATTTTGATCCTGTTGAAAAATTCCTGAAAGATAACAAAGCAGAACTCTTAAAAGATCCTGAGTATTATGTTATTCTCCTGAATTATTCATATGCAAAAGGAAATAAAGAACAAATTGTCGTTGCAAAGGGAAAACCTCAAAAAGGTGATTTTGCACTTGAAGACAAGGATACTGGAGAGGTAGTTGGCTTTTTAGGAAACCGTCCAAACCAAGATATTGAGCTTATCCTGAAAGGGATTTCAGAAACACAAAAGGCCCTTTCTTCTTTCAATAATCGTCTGGATATCTATTTCGGGATTGTGCACATTGCCTCTTTAATAAATCGTTGGGATATCGTGGGCACGCAGCTGGTTGAGATATTAAGAGTCTCAAAAGCTATTGATAACCAGTGGAAATGGGGCACAATAAATTCAATGGATGATGACCCGAAGAAATTCATGCTGGAGAATGTACAGGAAAGAGTGAAGCAACTTTTTAATGCAGAAAAGGAAGAGGCAGACAATGCCCTAAAAACCGTCGCGGAAGCTATGATTAAAGAATACCCGGATGTAATATATGGATATACAAATCTGGGGGTTCTGTATTTGGCAAACAATAAACTCGCCTTGGCAGAAAAGTACCTTAATCAGGCGCTTACTATTGACCCCAATGATAAGATTGTCCTTGGAAATCTGAGGATACTTAAAGAAAGAAAAAATGATTAGAATGTCGTTGTGTTGCTTCGCCTGATTTAGCCTACACAGTTAATATACATAATTTAATCTCCTTGACCAAAATACTGTTAATGAATTATTCTTAATGCAACGATAAGTTGGCTAATGTTTTTCAGGAGAAACAATGAATCTCAAAGGTGTAGCAAAGGAAAGACTCAAAAAAGAGATTGTTGAGCAGCTAATTGATTTTCCGGAAATCCGGAAGGTTGTTATCTTTGGGTCATTCCTTTTATCGGATGAGCCCAATGACCTGGACATTGCTGTTTTTCAGGACTCAGATGAGAATTACTATCCCCTTGCAATGAAACACCGGAAAAAACTAAGGGTAATTGCCAACAAGATACCAATAGATGTAGTGCCTATCCGCAAAAATCCAGAAAATGCCAGTTTCTTAAAAGAAATAGAAAATGGCGAGGTTCTTTATGAAAGATGAGACTCTGACCTGGATAACCTATTTAAAATTAAAAGGTCAATTTGGAGATATGCCATGTCTGATTTATTAAAAAAAATTGAAGATGAAGCGCTTGGCCTTACTAATCAGGAACGCGCATTTCTAGCTGATCGTCTGCTTAGTTCTTTAAGCGAAGATACATTAACTGATGTTGATGCAGCATGGATCGCTGAAGCAGAACGCCGGTATAAAGAATATAAAGAGGGAAAACGCCCCGGTATTAAAGCACAAGAGGTTTTTGCAGAAGCTGACAGGCTGCTTAAATGACCTTTGCCATTTTTGATCCGGATGCCCGGGCTGAATTTTTAGATGCTGTTCGATATTATGAAGAGTGTCAGGAGGGGTTGGGACGTCGCTTCCGCACAGCAATTGAAACTGCTGCAAAACATATCTTAAAAAACCCTTTCTTATATAGAAAAATAAGGGCTCCTTTCAGGCGTTATCTTTTAAATAAATTCCCATATTCACTTATTTATTCTATTGAACATGACCACATCCATATCATTGCTGTAGCTCATAATAAACGTAGACCAGGATATTGGCGGAAGAGATTTGCCGATTCTTCTGAAACATAGTTGCTTCGCTTAACACAACCTGCCGACTCATTTACAACATGTTTTGACAATCGGTCCGAATATGGTACTATTTACGGCCTGGAGGTGAAATAATGAACATTACAAGTGATATCAAACCGGTAACCTATTTAAAGTCAAGGGCAGCCGACCTGCTTAATCAAATAAATGAAACCCGGCGACCTGTTATTATTACCCAAAACGGTGAACCAAGGGCAGTTTTACAGGATCCAAAAAGCTATGAAAATATGCGGAATGCTATTGGTATTTTAAAACTTCTGTCCGAAGGCGAAGCAAATGTAAGGGATGGCAGGATTAAGCCCCAAGAGGATGTTTTCAAATATATTGAGGAGAGGTTAAAGGCAAATATAAAATGACCCGGAAATACCATGTTGCATCGGCTGAAACAGCTCAACATGATTTAATGCAGCTTATTGATCATATCGCTAACGAAAACCCGGAAAATGGTTCCAGAAGCCTTCAAAAAATAAAGAAAAAAGTTGCAGACCTCTATACAATGCCGGATCGTGGGCGAGTAGTACAGGAGCTTAAAGAGCAGGGGATACATACTTACCGGGAGATAGTTATTGCTCCCTGGCGGGTGATCTGCAGAATATCAGAAAGAGTTGTATTTGTTTTATCGGTTATCGATTCAAGACGAAATGTGGAAGATATTTTGCTTGATAGATACATTAAAAAATGAAGCCAGCAAACACGAAGGGGCGTTGACCCACATCTTTTTAAAAGTACCATTATTGTTTTGCGAGGATAACATGTTAAAAATAAAGGCAAAGGGGCTCAAGTGGCTGAAGGGGTTTCACATGATTGCAGTATCATGCTGGGTTGGTGGCGCTGTTTCCCTGATACTGCTTTATTTCCTGAAAAATGGAGTTGATGACAGGGGGGTTTTATATGGTATCAACAGAAGTATTCATCATATAGACATGGCAGTGATTGTAATCCCGGGTGCATTTGGCTCTCTTGTAACAGGCTTAATCTACTCTGCATTCAGCAGCTGGGGATTTTTCAGGCATAAATGGATGATATTCAAGTGGATAGTAACTGTGGCGGCAATCTTGTTCGGGACATTCTTCCTCGGACCATGGGAAACGAATATGATGGAGATATCCGGGAAGATAGGGTTAGCCTCTTTGAATGACCCTGAATATCTCTATAACGAAAAGATGAATCTGATTTTTGGCGCTATCCAGGCCCTGTTGCTGATAGCCACAATATTTGTCTCCATTTTTAAACCCTGGAGGGCACCAAAAGATAAGAATCAGCCTATGAAATGAGTAGAGGAATAACAGATATCGATCCAATATCCTGTTATATTAAAATGGGTTGTATCAGCTTAAAAAACATGCTATCCATATCGCCATCTTCAGATTCAAGTAAATGTTTTTCAGACTTATCAGGTTTTACACATCAGGCTTTGGTATTTATTATTAATGTATTTTTCAGGAGGAAAATGATGAGGTCAAGAATAGTTTTATTTATTTGTTGTTTGATATTTGCGGTTTCTTTTTCAATATGTAATGCAAAAACAGTTAAGGCAGAAGACAAGAGTAAAGAAGAATATGCTAAAGAGATAATAGCGCTTTCAGATGTTGGTAAGATCCTGGACCAGGTGATGGCACAAATGAAGCAGATGCAGGGTCAGATTATGGCCCAGGCAGGCATCCCTGAGAGTGAAAAAGAAAAGGCAATGGAATTTCAGGACAAGCTCCAGGCTTTAATAACCGAGGCATTTGATATGAAAAAAATTGAACCTCAATTTGTTGATATCTTTACCTCTGTTTATACTGTTGAAGAACTAAAGGCCATCTCAGTTTTTTACAAAACCCCTGAGGGAAAGAGCATGCTTGAGAAGCAGCCCCAGGTTCTTCAGAAAAGCATGCTGTTGGCACAGAATTTAGTTCAGGACCTGCTCCCGGAAATCCAGAAAATTGTAGAGGAAGCAAAACAGAAATAATAAGCCTCCATCCAGAAGGAGACAAATTCTGGATGGACACTATCTAATCATTGTCGATGTGAAAATGGAGACATCTTTGTTTGATAAGTTAGAGGAGATAAACTCACGTCCCGCACCATTTCAGTTTTATACAGCAGAAGATTTATGGACTGATGAACATACTTCAAAAAAGATGCTTGAGTTTCATTTGAATGAAACTATTGATCTCTCATCCCGAAATAAGGATTTTATTAACCGGTCAGCAGGGTGGATAATATCCTATTTTGGAATCAATTCAGATACAGCTATTGCTGATTTCGGGTGTGGGCCTGGATTATATACCGCTATATTTTCGGAAAAGAGGGCTGATGTTATCGGGATCGACTTTTCAGAAAGGTCAATTCAGTACGCGAAAAAAACTGCTGATCAAAAAGGATTAAATATCACATACTATAAACAGAACTATCTGGAATTTGAGACTGAGAAACGATTTGATCTCATTACAATGATTTTTTGTGATTATTGCGCGTTAAGTCCGGCCCAGAGAAAAACAATGCTTGCCAAATTTTACTCCTTTTTAAAACCCGGAGGCACAGTATTGCTGGATGTCCATTCATTAAATATCTTCAACAGCAGAAACGAGGTCTCATTATACGAACTGAATCAGCTTGATGGTTTCTGGTCGCCTGAAAAATATTATGGGTTTTTAAATACGTTCAAGTACACAGAAGAGAAGGTAACCCTTGATAAGTACACTATAATTGAAAAGGCAGGAACCCGTGTTGTTTATAACTGGCTGCAATATTTCAGCAGGGAGTCATTACAGAAGGAATTAGAGGCGAACGGATTTGAAGCTTGTGAATTCTACTCTGATGTTGCAGGTTCAGCCTTTTCTCCGGATTCAAATGATATTGCAGTTGTCGCAAGGAAGGCTAAGATCACTTCCAGCATGTAGGCTGCTCACCGGTACGAATTCGGTCGTGCTCTGTTTGCACTGGTGTTTTGCGACGATAATGGCGCTACCTGTTAATCCGGCGATCAGGTGGATCCGGTTTTTTTGCCTCCTTGTCTCCCTTTGCCTTTAACGCGTTTATCTCCTTTTCCAGTTCAGCTATTTTTTCCTCAAGCTTCTTATCTCCTGGAATATTCTCCCCAGGCCCCCGGTTCTCAATCAATTGCCTGCTTATCCGCTGCACCCTGAATTCAATATCCTTTAATCTTTCATGAATAGCGCCGATGGATTTCATCTGCTCATCAATCCGGTTGAAGGACTTTACTGCAAAATCGGCAGAACGTTCAGCCGCGCCGGCCATCTCAGATGCCCTCATGGCAGCGATGTAGGAATCATCCACTGCCTTTTCCGAATCTCTTGTAAGGTTTGTCAGCTCAGAAAGGGTGATCTGCCAGCCGTCGCTCAGTTGCCTGAACTCATTTACAATATTCTGTACCTTTGAGCTTCGCATATTTTCGGCAATAACCATCCTGTCATTTTCTGCTTCCTGTAATAGCCTGTTTATTTTACCGGATGTGTTATCAATCTCAATTTTTAGTTTTGAAATGGCATCCCTTTGCCTTTCTGCCTCGGTTATGTTCTTTACGATTATTTCATGTAATCCAGGATCATATGCCTGCTTAAACATGACCATCTCATCATGCAGTTGAGAAGATTGAGCCCTGGTTTCCTGCTTAAGCTGTTCAAATTCGGTCCTGAGACTGTTGTAATCCGATGTGCTTGCACAGCCATGTGCGAATACAAGTGACAGAAAAACCAGTAAAAATGATATCTTTTTCATATCTCTTCTCCTTCCTACCATGCAGTTTATTTACTCTGATAATGTTTCTGTAGACACCGAAAGCCCGAATTTATTCGATTTACTGAAAAAAGGCTTTAAATTAATTGCACATGACTTAAAAAATTTGATATCCATTAATAATCATTCACGAAAAGCCTGCCCTCATTATCTCCGGGGGAGTTATTAAATGAACTGTTTTATCTAATAATGATAAGGAGGAAGAAAGATATGAGTAATACGAGATACCTGTGTATTGTAGCCTCAAGACCAAATCCCGGAAAAGAAGAGGAATATAATAAATGGTATGACCGGCATGTAACGACCTTTTTCGGGTTCAAAGGTCTTAAGAAGGTTGTCAGAAACAAGTTCTATCAAGGTATGCAGAATCCAGATTCCTGCCCTCAATATCTGGTAACTTATGAGTTTGACACAAAGGCAGATCTGGAGGCATTCCTTACGAGTGATGCAGCAAAGGAGGCCATAAGGGAATTTGAAGAGGACTGGAAGGGTCAGGGAGAATTTTTGTGGTCAGGTTTTTATGAGCCGGTAAAGAAACTTGAGAGGTAGGCAGATTATGGCACGCGAAAATGACAGCACAGTGTATAAGGAGACCTTTGATGTCCGCAAGATAACAAGGCCTGCCCCTGTGCTCATGACACATTACCTTATCACCTCATTACTCATGTCGGGGCCCTTGTTCTTTATCCCCCTGATACCCCTCTTTTTCAAATATCACACCTTAAAATATACCTTTGATGACAGCGGCATCTCCATGAGCTGGGGTATTCTCTTTCGCAGAGAGGTTTATCTCACCTATCGCCGCATACAGGACATACACCTATCCCGTGGCTTAATCCAGCGCTGGCTGGGGCTTGCAACAGTTGCAATACAGACTGCCGCAGGTTCTGCCAGACCCGAGATGAGTATAGAAGGGATTCTGGAGGCAGATAAGCTGAGGGATCATCTGTACACCAAAATGCGTGGTGCGGCACGTAAATCAGAGGATATCATGATTAAACCGATTGGTGGCGGGGCAGAAATTGATCCTGTAGAGGCGAATGAGGATCAGGTGCTTGAAATACTTAAAGAGATTCGGGATCATCTGCAAAATCTAACAGTGGTTAAATCAACCTCTGATAAAGGGGGGCTCTCATGAGCCAGGCGGTTGACAGGGCTGCGGCCAGATTCTATGAGGGGTTCTGGGGAATTCTGACCCGCTGGTTTATAGTCCCGGCAGAGCCGCCATCCCTCCCGGTTCATGAGGGAGAGAAGATGGATTCATTCCGCCCTTCACCGGGCTTTCTCAGGTATATGAAGTTTAAGTTCTGGGTAGTCCTGACCCTGATCGATGTGTTGATCATTGTTCCCTGGCTTATACTCACCATTTTCAAGCCCCTTGTGGGCCTGGTGCTTGCACCCATTGTCCTCGCCATTGCATTTGTACCTGACATCTTTGCCTATCTTGCTATTCACCTCAGGTACGATACAACATGGTATGTGATGACAGAAAGAAGCATGCGTATCCGCCGCGGTATTTGGATCATTAATGAGATCACAATCACCTTTGAGAATATCCAGAACGTAACCATAAAGCAGGGGCCTTTGCAGCGTTTCTTTGGTATATCGGATATCAGGGTCCAGACAGCAGGCGGCGGCTCTGGCGGGCATGGACATCAACACGGCGCTGAAGCAGGTTTCTCACACGAAGGCATCCTGGAAGGAATTGCCAATGCTATAACCATAAGAGACCTTATCCTGAATCGTCTTAAAAAATCAAAGTCAGCAGGACTTGGTGATGAGGAACATCATCGAATAATAGGTTCAGGCTGGCTGGCAGAACATGTAGCCGTACTGAGTGAAATCAGGGGGCTTATCAGGAAATTAAGGTGAGACCGCTCGGAACATGCAGGAGATTTTCAGAGATATTACAAAAAACAAGCGGTCAGCATAGGCTGACCACTTGCTTTTTAAAACGTGTTTTTTTTGATAAAAGACAACAAGTTTAAAAGGCAAGATAATTCCTGGATCAGATAAAGACCGTATTTTATTCCGGAGCATTCGGTATATTATCCTGCTAAAGCGCTCTTATTGTTTATAAAGAGCCCTTTAGCTCTGATCATGAAATCTTTTTTTAACACTTATTCGGGGATATAGACTGCATAACCCCTTGGTGCTGCATATATCTCTGCCCATCCTCCTCCATCAGAACGCTTATCTTTAGGCCTGCTCTGATCATGGCCCCACCAGCCAATACAGGGCAGGTTCATATTAGGCCACTGTGTTTTTACCCATACACCGCGCCAACTATTTGGATCGGTGTTGATTGCCACTATGAGACCTTTCTGCTTTTGATATCCCTGGCGCTCTGCTATATAAAGAGATCTGTCATTATATAGGAGCTTTGTACCTCCACCTGCATAATCACGGTGTATCCGACAGAGGTTATCAATCCCGTTTGAACTGCCTGATAATGCCAGCCCATAGTTATAATAGTCCTTCCAGAAGATGCACGGTACACCCTCATGAGTAAGTATAAAGGCATAAGCAAGGAGTTTATCGTTTACAATGGGTTGGCTTCGATCTGTATCGTGGTTATCACAGAAGGTCACAGCCCGCATGGGCGATTCAAAGACAAGCCCGCTGTTCCACAACCACCGCATGTCATAAAAGGGGTTGTTACACATCTCACGCAGTGCATAAAAGAGGGGAAAGTCAAAGGCGGAACATGACCAGTTCACATAGTCAAGATAAGCTTTAATCTTATTTTTATCGCCGTCCCAGAATTCAGCCACTCCAAAGCACTTCTGCCATTCCTGAATGCTCTGAACAATCCAGGAATCATAATACTTTACAGCATCATACCTGAAGCCATCATAACCAATACCCTCAACTCTGTCCTTTAAATAGCGGATGTATTCCATTACACCAAGGTATGTATATGGATTATCGTGGCAGAGATCAGGGAGATCATATCCTTCAAGGTCACCATAAAAAGCGCCTGCGTCCGCAGAAGAGTATTCACAAGGATGAAAGTTGTTCCAGTTTCGGATAAACTTGCCTGATTTAGGAGTATATTTGGTCATCATTTCTCTATTTAATATTGGATGATATTCCATTTGGTCCCCAAGGTCACAGTGATTCAGGACAGCATCTGCAAGAACCAGCATCCCCTTCTTATGTGCCGTTTGAGTCAGGGTTCGTAACTCTGATGCTGAACCAAACCATGTCTTAATCCCACCTTTTTGATTGAATTCACCGTGATCATAATAGTCATATGGGGCATATCCCATACTGTCAATGTGACTTGACTTGGATGAAGGCGGAAGCCACAGTGTAGTTATCCCGATGTCTGCAAGACCTGAAACCTTTTCATTAATAAGGTTCCACCACTCTCCCTCATTATTTTCTATCCTGGGGCAGTCCCAGTAGAAGGCTTGAAATAAGATCATATGTCCCTCCATTAAAAGGTTTGTCTTATTCAATTGTCGAAATTAGCCTCAATTAAAAAATTAATCCTGAATGGGTTTATCCGTTATTTTATTTATCGTATAAATTTGAAAGACGGATGCTGTTATAAACAGCATAATAAATCGATTATTAATTTTAAGACCAGATTGAAATAATCACTTGCTTTGATTCTCACCGGGAAATTGATCAGGGAAATCAGCAGCCGGGGAGGATGAATTGTAATATTCTTCAGATGAAGTTGCTCTGTATTTTAGTCAGAGATTCTTATATTCTGATCCAGGGGGTATATATAAAGCTCGCATTTATGATTAAGCCTTAATCGGCTTTGTATACATGATCCCTCTTTTTAAGGTTAATATCAATCTTAATTTTTCAAATTGAAATTGTAATGCCTGGAAATTAAGTATTCATACTTGAAATATTTCACCATACTGCATTATAGTTTTCACAATTTTGGAATAAAAATATAACCTATTAACATAGAGACTCATCTAAACTATAAAGGTCTGAAAACGAAACTTTTTAACCTTAAAGACGGTCCGTACAAATAAAAGGCAATTATAAGGGGGAAGCCAATGACATTACCAAAAAATACAGCAAAGTCCTATTCATTGTTAAGTCAGGGAGTTTATATTGTTTTATTTGCACTGCTTTTTTCCCTGAACATCCAAGCCAGAGTACCTGAATTCAGTAAGATATTCGGGAGCAACATGGTACTCCCATATGGTAAAGCTATTTTATTAAGCGGGTATGCGTCACCAGGTGCTACACTTGTGCTTGAGGTGAACGAGAGTAAATACGATAGCATTATGGTCGATGCCAAAGGCGAATGGCAGAAAGAGATTGCACCCTTACCTGCCGGCGGCCCTTACCGGATAAGGATTTCAGACAATAGCGGTGCTGAGGCTGTGCTTGAAAATGTTCTTGCAGGCAATGTCTGGCTCTGTTCCGGCCAGTCAAATATGGCCTACCCTGTTGTGGCATCTACTGACCAGCCTGCATCATACAATCAGGGACATCCTTTTATCCGGCTCTTTACCGTCCCCATGCGTGCAGAGACAAACCCACAGGAAGAGTTCATTGTCCCTGTCTCATGGCAGACCGCCACTGATGAAAACATAAAGGGCTTTTCTGCTGTTTGCTATTTCTTTGCCCGTGAGATGATAGATGAGGAAGGCATCCCCCTCGGGTTAATAAACGCCTCATGGGGAGGCTCTGCTATTGAGGCATGGATCAGCGAACAGAATCTTGAGGTTATTAAAGAGTATGAACGAAAGGTGGTTCAGCTGAGGCAGTTCAGAAACAATAAAAGAGAGGCGGAACTTGCATTTGCAAATGACTGGATGACCTGGTGGCAAAATAGCTCAGACCAGGGCAGTGTGTGGGAAAGGGGTGTGCTCGATAAAAATGCAGAGTGGAAACCCGCGCCATTACAGGACTGGAAGGGTTATTTGGATGAGCGCCTTAAAAATCACCACGGGATGCTCTGGTTTTCAACCAGTTTTGAGCTTGATTCTGAACAGGAGGCAAAAAAGGTCTCCTTTATCCTTGGTAATATAGATGAGGTGGACTCCACATGGATCAATGGAAAATTTGTTAATAACTCATTTGGTTATGGAACCAGACGTGAGTACCCCATTGAACCGGGCATACTTAAAAAGGGCATTAACCAGATAACAGTGAATGTGCTTAATACATGGGGAGCTGGCGGCATGACCGGGCCTGCTGACGAGGTGGGGCTAAGGTTTGAAGACGGGGAGTTTCTGCCCCTTGGCTCTGACTGGCATTACCGGTTTATACCCCGTGAAACAGGGATGCCACCCAGGAGCCCCTGGGAAAGCGTATCAGGCATAACCGGTATGTATAATGCCATGATCTCACCCATTAAGCCCCTGACTCCTGATGGTGCAATCTGGTACCAGGGTGAATCCAATGCAGAGACAAGCCATACATATAAGGCGCTTTTAACCTCACTTATCACAGACTGGCGCAGCCTTTTTGATAAGAGGCTGAAGTTTATTATTGTACAGCTCCCGAATTATGGAGCAGTTGCAACAAGCCCAATTGAATCAGGCTGGGCAACTGTACGCAATGCGCAGCAGCAGGTTGCCCTAAATGATGATCTGGTTGGACTTGTTGCGACCCATGATGTTGGGGATGATGCTGATATCCACCCGAAAAGGAAATATATTGTTGGTATGCGCGCTGCAAGGGTGGCTCAGGCAATCAATGGCAAAGGTGTGGCTGACGGCGTGGCGCCTGTTATTGCAGGTAAAAATATGGATAATGTCATAATGGAGTTTTCACCTCCTCTAAATTTTGGTGAAGGAGAAAAAGAGGTTACAGGGTTCAGCCTGTGTGCGGCTAATAAACCCTGCGTTTTTACAAAGGCCGTGCAGACAGGAAGCCAGATAAAGATAAGTCTTGATGCCCTTCCTGACGCAGAAACAGTAAGGTACTGCTGGTCTGATGGTGGTGAGTGCGGGCTTAAGACAATGAATGGGCTCCCTGTAAGCTCATTTGAGCTGAACCTTAGGGAGATTTCCAATACCGGAAGATAGGTTATTATTTACCTTGTTGGAACATTGGCACACACCCCCAGTGTATAAAGAGCTCATGGTTGCTTTAAGTGGAGCATATCATCTATATTAAGAAGATATCTTTTAAATTGTTCTGCCAGCTCTGGAGAAAGAACAGCATCGCCCGCTTCAAAATATTTTTCATTGATATGCTTCATCCTTTCCACGGGACTGCTGGTTTCAACGCCGAGTTCATTTTCAACAGAAAGCCTTGCCTCATACATGGCATCTATGAGGGCATTGGTCTGATAGTCATCTAATCTATTAAAGGGAGTAATGGTATCCATAAAGCCCTGCAACACTCCCCTCTCTGTATTTCTGTCTGTATATGCCTTGTAGATTAGATAATTCTTTTCCCCTAAAAACTCGCTGATCTTGCGGTCATAGTCATTTTCAGTCTTCTGCACCTCCGAGACTACTTCCTCTCCGCTTGAAGTGCCTCCGCTCATTGTAATAAATATGTCATCAATATCCAGAGATTTATCCGCCAGCATCTCGCTGAATTTTTCAACATCTTCCTTTGATATATTCAACTTTTTAAAAAGCCCCCTGTATTCAATATTTGCTTTTTGAATGGCTGACTGTCTTATCATATTTCTAAATATGCGTTGTCTTTCAGATACCTCTTCTGCAAGCTTATTATTGGCTATTTCAAGCTCTTCCTCTGCGGCAGCAAGCTGATATTCCAACTCTTTTACCTTATCTGGGCCGGGGGTTTCCCCATTCACAACCGGATCAGTTTTTAATGTCCTGTCTTGGGGCACGATTTTGGCAGTAGCAGATACATGCTCTACTGATGATCTGGTAGTAGTTTTAAAAGAGGGCCTTTTATACCTGAGCCACTGGTATACATTAAGGCCTATTGAGGCAAGCAATATTAAAAATAATATGCAATATGAGGTTTTTATTAATAGTTTTTGCGCAGGCATATTTCTCTCCATGAAATGAGCATATTCTGTTTTTTAGTATAATAAAATGTGATATAGAACTGTAAAAGGTTCCAATTTATGAAAACTTTAAATCAAGATATTCAAACAGGCAGGCATTGTCCAGCCTTTTAATGGGTCATGGCTTTTAAGGATTAAACGATAAAATGGATACATTACTTGTTATAGTAATTTCAGCGGCAATAGGAACCATTTTTTTTATCTGGTTTTCCAGGGCTGTTAAAAAAAGTGCCCGCATGCGTGAATATATCATGTCGCACCAGTGGCTGCTTCACCCCAATTCCATCTGCTACTGGCGTACTGCCATGGCATTACTTGGCTTTACACTCTATTTCGTTACCCCTTATCAGGCTTTTGCCATATTTATATTTACCTTTGCAGCAATACTTGATGGCGTAGACGGTGTTGTGGCAAGGGGATGCGATCTGGGGTCGCGCTTTGGAGAATGGCTTGACCCTCTGTGTGACAAGCTGACCTATCTCCCACCATTAGCAGGGTTCGCCTTTATGGGTATACTCTCATGGAAACTGGTGCTGATCCTCACCATAATAGAATTTGCCGGCCAGTTCTTTGCCAGGCAGTTATTAAGCTGGCTCAAGGTTTCAGGCGCAGCGAATAATTTCGGAAAGATAAAGGCCATTATCTGCTTTGCCCTTGTCATCCTCTGTGCCCTGCTGGATAAAAACCCTGAACTCCTCAATATAACTGACAGCATCCTCATGGCTTGTATTGTTCTTTCAGCCGCATCAGTGGTCTTCAAGTTTATACCTAATCGCCTTTATGCGGATATCCTTTCCGGGCTCAATTTTATATGCGGGGTGATAAGCCTTTTTTTGACATATCATCACCATTTTGCATGGGCCATCTGTGTTATTATTGCGGGGCAGCTATTTGACCTGTTTGATGGGCGCATGGCCCTAAAACATGGCGGCACAAAGGCAGGACCATACCTGGATGATATTGCAGATTTTGTAAGCTTTGGTCTGGCTCCAGCTTATGTGGTTATAGAAAAAGGCGGGTATCTCGCCAATATTGTTGCAGTAATCTATATTTTCAGTGTAGCCTTTCGTCTTATCCGGTTTGTGAAAAAGGATAAATACCGGAAAGACCTTCCCGTCGGCATCTTTAATGGACTTCCCAGCCCGGCAGGGGCAATGATTGTGCTCGGGGCAGCACTCGTGGCTATGCCGGGTATATTATGGCTGATCACATGCATCTCCATTTTTCTTATGGTTAGTCATATCCGGTTTGCACATTTCGGGAGGGTCATACTCAAGCAGATACCGAGGCCCCTCTTTTTTGTGATCAGCGCCGCAATCATCGTTACCATATCACTCATCTTTAAGACAAAAAGCGCCCAGATGTTCGGATACCTTATCCTTGGTGCGATTATTGTCTATCTAATTACAGGCATTATCCAGGCAAAAAGCCCTTCACAACCAACACAGCCTATATAGGCTGGTAAACCCGATGTATCAAAGGATAGATATAAATACTTACAGCATCCTGTTCAGGTCAACCTCTCCGGCCTTTTCCCAGACCTTTCTTTCGGCTTCATATGTGGCTTATTCAGCATGGCACACCATTGATGACGACCATAAAAGGGACTCTCCGCTGTGCCCTTCTACATATTCTTAACATAAATAATCTTGTCATCATCTGGTCCATAAAAATCCTTTAACTGTGCTTCTGCTTTGTACCCACATGAGTCATAAAACTTCCTTGTGGGCAGATAAAGATCTCTTGATGCGGTTTCAATATATACTTTTGTTCCGCTCATGGATGCAATTTTCTGTTCTGACATATCAAGTATCAGTTTTCCAAGCCCCATGCCCCTTGATTCATTATTGACTGCTATCCAGTACAGATCAAAACTGCTAATGGTGCCCGGTATTGGGCCGTAACAGGAATAGCCGGTAACCTTTCTATCAACCTCAAGAAAAAGAAAGTAGTATCCGCTTGCAGTTCCCTTCGCAAGCCTCTCCTCTACAAGCTCGGCAGCAACATCCAGCTCGCCCTCATTGAAAAAGCCGGTTGATCTGACTATCTCAACAATATCATTGATATCAGTATGGACCGGCTCCTCACGCCATGTTAGATTGTTACAATTCAAAATATTTCTCTTTTCCATTTTTTTGTGAGATCAGGCTTTTGATTGGACTCTTACAGTGATTTGAGATGCCGGCATCCCATAGCCCTTTAAAAAAATGCTGGGCATTAGTGCCCAGGGAGCGGATTTTATATCCACCCTCCTGTATTATTATTGTGGGTAACCTTATAGAACCGATTATTTGACCTATAACCTTAAAATCCTTTGGTAAGAGCGGCCATGTCCCGGTCGGATCGCCCTTTGCTGTATCCAGCCCCAGGGAGATTATTAGAAATCTACATCCAGTTTTGATTATCTTTTTAACAGAATATTCGAGAGCCCTTTTGTATTGCTCAAAGGTTATATGTTCCGGCAGGGGTATATTTATATTGAAGCCCAATCCCTCTTTTTCACCTGTTTCATCCGTGAATCCGCTGAAATATGGGTATGCAAAGCTCGGATGACCATGTATCGATATGGTAAGGACATCAGACCTTCCATAAAAGATATTCTGTGTACCATTACCATGATGATAATCAATATCAAGTACCGCGACCCTTCCGTGTTGGCTGAGATAGTTAGCCGCGACAGCCGCAGAGTTGAAATAGCAAAACCCTCCAAACACATTATGCTCGGCATGATGGCCTGGTGGCCTGACAAGTGCATAGCCAAACCTGTAACCTTCGAGCACCTTTTCTGTAATGGTGAGGGCGCAGTCTACAGCCCTCTTTGCTGCGAGATAGGCGTTTTCATTTATTGGCGTGAAGGTATCGATACAGTAATACCCGGCCCTTACCGGCAACTCCTTTGGCGGCCTGCTGTTGTTTCTTATCGGAAACACATAGGGATAGAGTGACCTGCCCTTTTCTACCACCGTGCATACTTTTTTAAAATAATTATAATAGCCCTTATCATGAACTGACAGGATATATTTTTCAGAAAAATGTTTGACCGCTGTCTGCTCAAAAATCCCCAGTAAATTTATCTTTTCCAGGATCCGGTTGACCCTTACAGGGGCTTCAACATAACCCCTTTCACGTATATGATGAATTCCATGCCTGTCGTTTACAGCGAGGATAATAGACTGGTCAACAGACCTGATATTCCTTACCTTTACAGGAAAATCCTCTTTTATATATTTTGGCCCTCTTAACTTTACAGGCTGATCAGAAAACGAATCTACAACCATGTTTATATAGTTCAGAGGACAGAGATCCCCGTATTTTCTCTCAAGAATTGCCCTGACCACCTTCCTTGTCCACTCCCGGAAAAGAATACCTTTTTTCCCCAGATTATCGTATACAAGATATGGCGGGCACTCTCCCCCGGGGACAAGAGGTGTTTCATAGGCAGTATTTACTACAGGCCGCGCCCCGAATTTTTCATAAAACCTTAGACGTGCGATATTCTGTTTCAGTATCTCTTTGTCGCTGCACAGTGCAGGATCATCAGGGAGACACTCAAAAAAGAGGCCGACTGCATTTAGCCCCAGAGCCTCCTGCCTTATCCTCTCATAAAGGATGCTTCCAATACCCCTGCCAGTACCATGTTCTGTTGTGGAAATAAAATCAAGATAGCAGAACCTCAGGTCAGGTGCGTGCTGGAGCACTGCAAAACCCTTTATTTTCCCTCTATCCCCTTCAGCAACAAACAGGATAGATCTAAACCTGTATTTGAGGGGGTTCACAAGCTGATCGGGCAATTTCTGTATGACCTCTTCGGATAAAAGAGGAAATTGTATACGTAGAATTCCCTGTACTCTTACAATGATTTCTCTGTCCACAGGAAGAATATCATCATATATGCGCCTGATCCTGAACATTCATTATATTCCTATAAAATATTCTTTGAATCATTGATGATTCTCTTTATAACATCTTCCATCTTTAACCCGGACTGGCCCGCTGCCGCCATGAAGCCTGCATTGGGCGATATGCATGGGTTGGCATTGACCTCAAGTACAAAGGGGTTATTCGCCTTATCAACCCTGAAATCCACACGGCAGTATCCACCTATATTAAAGAGCCGCCAGCATTTAAGCGAGATCTCCTTGAGGCGTTGGATCAGGGGCAGGTCATCATTACTGAGATCAAATGACCTTACAGTGTTGCTGTACTCAAATGTCTCTTCCGCCCATTTTGCATCATATCCCACTATCTTCCTTTTACTGCTGCCATATGACAGAAACCTTATTTCAGCCGGGCGCAAGATCTCCGGTCCATCCGGACCTGCAAGCATGGAGAGGTTGAACTCCCTTCCATCTATATACTGTTCCGCAAAACACATGCCCCCCAGACTCACTTTCCTTTTCTGCATCTCATTAAGAAGTTCTCGGCTCGACGCTGGCTTTATTATAGATGCGTCGTCAAGCCCGATAGATGCATGTTCCCATGCTGACTTAATTATATATTCTCCATTAAGTGTGACATCGTTGTTTTTAAAATCCTCAAGAGTAATATATGCAGGGGTCAAAATATTATTTGCCCTTAAGAGTTCCTTAGCAAGGCACTTGTTTGAGGTCTTATACATGGCATCTGTCTTTGAGCCGGTATATGGGATATTAAATGTATCAAAAAGGGCTGGGGCCAGATGAATAAGGCTACCCCTGCCTCCTACAGATTCAACAAGATTAAAAATAAGATCAGGAGAAGAGTGACTGATCATATCTTTAAATCCATCCAGGTTAAGGTCAAAACCCGCCTCGCCGACCTCGTACCCTATCGAGACAAGGGCTTCTCTTACGCTCTGCACCTGTATAAGCACATCGGCGTGATCCGGGGGTATATCGTTGATACCCTTGATATCGCTGGCATCCCCGAATGCCGGTCTATCATAAACAATGATTGTTTTCATATTCGATTTGTGCTTTTGTTTATTCTCTCGACCGCAGAATCAGTAATACGTTTTATAAGCTCCTGGTAACTGATGCCATTTAGCCTGCAGAGTATGGGGAGGTCTGATATTGCAGGGTTAAGCCCTGCAAGGGGGTTTACCTCTAAAAAATTGGGCACACCCTCTTTATCTGACCTCAGGTCAATACGGCCACCGTCGCGGCAACCCAGGCCCCGCCATGCCGCAAGGGAGGTTTCAACCGCCTTCATGGCCTCCGGGTCATTTACCGCCTTGTATTCCACCCTGTTTTCAAAATACTGTTTGTTTGCGTATGAGTATGAATCAGGCTCCGCCCCTTTATCCTTGTTCAGGATAACCTCCATTACCCCTGTAGAGGATGCCTTTTCACCTGTGCCCGTGATGCCCACCGTGAACTCCCTCCCAGGGAGAAATGCCTCAAGGATGGCCGGCTGTTTAAAGGTATCAAGTATCCATCTGCATGCATCATAGAGCCCTTTTCTATCTTTAATCTTTGAATCAGGCCCTATGCCCTTGCCTGTCCCCTCTGCAACAGGTTTTGCAAAAAGGGGAAAGGCCATAGTGCAATTCTCAAGTTCGGCTAAGGTGTTGATAACCTGAAAAGCAGGTGTGGGTATGCCTATATCCCTGATAACATGCTTGGTCATCCCCTTGTGAAGGGTAAGCGCAAGCACCATTGGATCAGAAAAGGTGTAGGGGATATCGTAGGCATCCAGCAGGGCAGGGATCTGGGCCTCTCTTGCAAAACCCTTTATCCCTTCAGCTATATTAAAAACCATCTCCCAGCGGTCACCAGCCACAAGCCGCTGGGTAAGCTCAAATATGTTGCCTATCCGGTCTGTCTCAAACCCGAGGTTTTTTAAAGAGCCGTCAATCCCTTCTATGGTATCAGGCGAATCAAACTCGGCTGCATCCTCTTTGCTCATGCCGTGTGCCAGGTAATATTCCTTTAAATCATAGGTTAAACCTACCTTCATGGCATGGGCACCTGTTCCCTGGCAGGTCCGCCCTTAAAGCGGTATCCATCAAGGCCAATCCTTCCGCCCGGGTCAGGATAGCGGTACTCACCGCCCTTATAATTGGTAAGGAGCAGGTCATCCCCATCCCTTCCTGTAATATAGTCCGGGAGAAGAGGTATCTTGCCTCCTCCGCCAGGGGCGTCGATCACATAAGAGGGAATTGCATAACCGGTTGTATGTCCCCTGAGCCCGTTAATGATCTCAAGCCCCTTTTCCACGGATGTGCGCACATGGCCTGAACCGGGGATAGGGTCGCACTGGTAAAGATAATATGGTTTTACCCTTATCTTTAAGAGACCATGAACAAGGGACTTGATAGTCTCCACATTATCATTAATGCCAGATAATAGAACGGTCTGGCTTCCCAGAGGTATGCCCGCATCAGCAAGCCTTTCACATGCCTGGGCTGTTTCCGGTGTCAGCTCCTCAGGATGTGTAAAATGGATGCTCATCCAGAGGGGATGATATTTCTTGAGCATCCTTGTCAATGATGGTGTAATTCTCTGCGGCAGTACAACAGGCACCTTTGTGCCTATCCTGATCATCTCCACATGCTCGATCTTTCTCAAGTTTGAAAGAAGCCATTCCAGTGATTCATCTGAAAGAGTGAGAGGATCTCCTCCTGAAAGAAGGACATCCCTTACCGACCTGTTCTCGCTGATGTAGTTGATGGCCTTTTCCCACCTGGTTCTGTCAGATACAGGGCACTGGCTCATTCCTACCATGCGTGAGCGCGTGCAATACCTGCAGTAACTTGAGCAGAAGTCTGTCACAAGAAAAAGTACCCGATCAGGATACCTGTGTACAAGCCCGTGTAAAGGGCTGTCAGAATCTTCATGAAGAGGGTCTTCATCCTCGCCATAAGAGAGTATGGACTCGGCTGTTACAGGGACTATTGCCTTTCTGATTGGGTGGTTGGAATTATCCCTGTCAATAAGGCTTGCATAATAGGGTGTAATATTTAGAGGCAATCCGTTTTCGGATAGACCAATGGCCTTTATCTCATCATCGCTCAGATGAATGATCTGCTTCAGGCTGTCAAGATCACGGATCCTGTTTCTGAGCTGCCACTGCCAGTTGTTCCATTCAACAGGCGAGGCTTCAGGAAAATATTTCTTTCTGAATAATGTTGTTTTCTGGCCTGTCTTAAATTTTGGAGAACTGTAAACACGTCGGAGGGTTGTTACTTTGGTCTTTGAATGTAATGCCTTTGTTTCAGGGGAAACAGGCATTACGCCAATACTGGGAGGCTCAAAGTCCTCCGTTATAACTGTATCAAATTTCATCTTCTCTCCCTTTAAATTGGTTTTATACCAAAACAAAAATCTTTTGACACACAATGCATTCGGCGTGCCAACATGTATCCTATTGAAATAATTACATAAATAAGATCAATATAAAAAAGATAGAACAAAAAATTCCTGTTTTATTTTGTATACAGATTATTGGGAGGGTTTTAATCCACCCGTTGATATCAAGACCCTTTATTAATACAGCATAGGATATAAGAGAATTAAGAGTTCCTAATTTATACATATAAGAACAATATATTCCGAAATGGGAAATTGGGTGTATTTTTTAGTGCTTAAAAAGGTTTTGCCTCATCGATAAGCATGATTGGTATGTCATCTTTTATCTCATAGAGGAGCCTGCATTTGTCACATATTAGCCCGTCCCCTTTATCATTAAGGTATACCTCCCCCTTGCATTTGGGGCATGCGAGTATTTCAAGTAATTCTTTGCTCAGGCTCATTTTAATTTCTCCCCTAATATTTCCATGCGATTAATGGCCAAGTATTTTATCGGCCCTTTCCTTAATAATACTATAGAATGCCTTCTCGTCCGGTTCAATAACAAATTTAATGGAAAGCAGGGCAATATTTTTTTCATCGGGGACAATCTCCTGTATCCTTGCCCAGTCCTTTTCCGTGGTAATAAGCATATCAGCCTTTACAGCCCTTCTCTCCTCGTCGAGTTTAATGAGGTCCGCCCTGGTGAAGGGGTAATGATCCCCAAAGGCCCTGAATGATAATATGTTTGCCCCTAAATCTTCAAGGCCTTTCCTGAATGATTCAGGCCTTGCAATACCTGAAAAGGCCATTACAGGCCTGCCCCTGACAGCGGACAGGTCATTCGCCTCACCTGTGCAGGGATAGATAATATTATCAGGGAGATGGTCACCTGTAAAAACAGGCTTATTGGCAATATATGGATTGGTACAGCAGGGAGAAATGCCTTTGGAGCGGGTAAATACTACTATATCAGCGCGCCTTAACCCGGAAAGAGGCTCCCTTAACGGCCCCCATGGAAGCATGTGCATGTTCCCGAATGGGCTCTTTGCATCGGCAAGCACTACATCCAGATCACGCGCAAGGCGTATGTGCTGGAACCCGTCATCCAGTATAAAAAATTCTGTATCAAACTTTTTTTTTGCCTCCATGCCTGCAAGGTATCTGGAAGGGGATACAACAACGGGCACATCCTTTAATGACCCTGCAATCTGCCAGGGCTCATCCCCTGATACCTCAGGCCCGACAAGGATATCCTTTCCGTCTGAAACAACCTGTGCCCCTTTTTTTAATTTTCCCCCATACCCGCGTGAAAGCACAGCAACCCTGTACCCCTGTGCCTTTGCCCATGCTGCAACCATAATAACCGCGGGTGTCTTACCGGTTCCACCGGCAGTTATGTTGCCAATACTCATGACAAAACCTGGGAGCCTTTTTCCCCTGTTCTTAAGTATCAGGTTCCTCGCCCTTACACCTGCTCCATATAAAATAGACAAAAATGCAAGGGGAATAGTATAGAGGTGAAGGCCTCTTGCCTCATGGATGTGTGACCACTCTGTTTGGCGCAATCTCATACTCTATATTCTCTATGGCACTGTTTCAGGAGGCGCATCAGGATCACCTTTTACACGCTCACAGGGAGTTCCACTATAAAACGTGTCCCCATAGGGTGATTGTCCACCACATCAACAAAACCCCTGTGATCCTTAATGATCTGGTTAACAATGGCAAGTCCAAGGCCTGTGCCATGACTCTTGGTTGAAAAATATGGCTCGAATATCCTCTTTTTATCCTCGTCCGGCACCCCTTCGCCATTATCAGAGACCTCTATCCTTGCCAGATCAAGCCCTTTGTCATATGAGAGGTTTACATTGACCTCGCCTCCAGGGCCTGCCGCTGTAATCGCATTATCAAGCAGGTTTATCATGACCCTTTTTATCTGTTCATTATCAAAACTGAATACTGGCACAAAGGCTGAATCTTTTAAGGATACTGTCACATTGTTCTGTGTTACCTGATAAAGGGCAACCGCCTCACTGACAGCCTTGTTCAGGTCTGCTGGCGCAGGGCTAATCGCAGGCATCCTGGCATAGGTGGAAAATTCGTTTACAAGCCTTTTAAGAACCTCTGCCTCTTTTACAATCATATCAGTACATTCGTTAAGCATCTGTGCATCATCTTCATCAAGCTTGTTTCCTATACGTTTTTTTATACGCTGTGCTGACAGCTGGATCGGTGTAAGGGGGTTCTTTACCTCATGGGCGATGCGCCGTGCAACCTGTCGCCACGCGGCCTCTCTCTGTGCCTTTTCTATCTCGCTGAAATCGTCAAATACCGCTACCAGACCAGAATATCTGCCCTGTTCGTCCCTAAGCATATTGAGGGAGACTATCAGCGTGAGGTTTTTGTTATCAGCAGTAACGAGCCTTATCTGATTCTGCATATAACCCTGTTTCCTGAACCCCTTATCAGCCATGAAATCGTTAATCACCCTTACCTGTTCCGGGTTCATTACCTCCCTGTAGTTTTTCCCCACAACATCCCCTGCCTGTATCCCCAGCATATTTTCAGCTGATTTATTAACTGTCAGCAGTCTCCCTTCCATGTCAGCTGATATAACCCCTGCGCCGACATTGGTGAGTACGATCTCCATATAGCGTCGCCTCTGCTCGATCTCCATGTTGCTCTTTATCAGCTCCTCATTCGCCTCCTCAATCTGTTTCTTGCTGTTTTTAAGGTCAAGGGTCATTCTGTTGAATGAGTTGACAAGCACTCCTATCTCGTCTGCAGCCTCAAGGTCTATAAAAAAATTATAATCACCTGATGCGATCCTTTCAGTCCCTTCGGCAAGCTCCTGTATGGGTACGGTAATCCCCTTTGAGAGATAAAACCCGAACCATACGGATATGAAGATAATAAGCAGTGTCACGATGGAGAGAAGGATCATGTGTATGGCCTTCACCGGCCTCTTAAGCATCTTTGACTGCTGGTACTCCTCAAGACCGTTAGTAACACTTTTAAGCTTGTTGGCGAATTTCGCGGGAAGGAGTTCATCAATTACAAGGAGACCTACAACCGCGCGGTTGCCTGTGCGTGAAAATATTGGGATTATCCCGCTTATAAGTTCACCATAATCGGATGATTCCTTTAACCTGAGTTCGGTAGCGGCATTGAAGCTTTCCTCAAGCTCCTGCTGCGTGGGGCCTGTAAAGTATTCCAGGTCCTGGTTTCTGTCCTGGGCAGAGACCCTCAGCTCCATCTTCTGGGAATAGTAACGTATCCGTGAAAAGCCGTACTGATTAAGCTTGTCATTCACAAACTTCACCAGGTCGGAGTTCTTTGTAACAGGTGTGAGCCCGTCATAGGTTATAATCCGGCTGATATTGCTGCCGAAATCAAATATCTTTTGGTAGCTCTTTTCATAATAATCCTGCCCCAGATCTATGGAATTCCTGAGTGACCTTTCTATAGGGATATTGTACCAGTACTCTATTGAGCTCGATATAAACTGAGCTGAGACAAAAAACAGGATTATGGTAGGCATCAGGGATAGCAGTATAAATGCAAGTACAAGCTTGCTCCTGAGCCTTGCACCCATGATGCTCTTTTTTCTCTCGAAAAGCAGCTTTACCAGGTTTCTGACAGTCAGGTAAAGGAGACCAAGCAGGATTATTATATTTATGTTGATAAGGAAAAAGATCAGGGTACTGTTTGATCCGGGCAGGTCCAGGCCCAGATCAAAATATTTTATGCCCACGTAGTAGAGTGGCAGTATTACAAGGATCAGGCAGAGGATAACAATCCATTCCCGTCTCTGTCTCTTCCTGTCCTGTGTTGCAGACTCCTGATATTTTTGCATCAAATGAATGCCCCTGTGCCAAAATTAACCCTGAAATAGAATAAACCTGTAACACAACCCATTGATGCGCTTCCGGTATTTGCCATTACAGGCTGACTGATCGAGAGGTAATGATAGCCAAGGCACTGCTGAATTGCAATACTATAAAGAATTGCCTGATAAAGCTGGCCCCCTGCCCCCTGCTTCAAGCAGGCAAAGGCTCCATAGGTCCGAAGGAGGGAATAGTAAAGCCCTCCCTTGCACCCTCACGGGGTTCACCAGGAGTTATCCTTTTAAAATATTTTTTATCTGAAGAGAGTTCCTTCAGCATGGCGTGATTAAGGGAATGACCTGATTTATCGACAATAAAATGTCCGATTATAGGGGCGCCCATCACCGAAATGTCACCCATAAAATCAAGTATCTTGTGCCTTACAAACTCATTATTATATCTAAGCCCCTCTTCATTCAAGACCCTGAAGTCATCTATCACAATGGCGTTATCAAGGGAGCCCCCCCTGGCAAGGCCTGCCTGCCTTAGCATCTCGATATCCTTTAAAAAACCGAATGTACGTGCCCTGCTGATCTCATCGATAAAGCCTCTGCCAGAAAAGGTAAAATCAAACTGCTGGTTGCTGATAAGGGGATGGTGAAAATCTATGGTATAGGATATCTTCAATTCCTTTGATGGCTTTATTGTTATAGATTTATTTCCTTCCTTCACATGGAGTGTCTTTTTTACAACAATAAATTCCCTGGGTTTTTTCTGAACCTTGATGCCTGCGCTTTTTAATAAGAAGATAAAGGGTGCAGCGCTTCCATCCATGATAGGAACCTCCGGGCCATCTATTTCGATAATGGCATTGTCTATGCCAAAACCGAAAAATGCGCCCATCAGGTGCTCAATGGTAGATATGTGAGAGCCGTTATTTCCAATTACAGTGCATAATGTGGTATTGATAACACTCTCAGATTGTGCCTTTATCTCACATTGCCCTGCAATATCTTTTCTGATAAATCTGATACCGTTATCAACCGGGGCGGGCTTGATGGTCATGTGGACCTTTTCGCCTGAGTGAAGCCCGATCCCTGTACAACTTATCATCTCCTGCAATGTACGCTGCCTGAATCCCACGATTATCTCCGTCTCTTATTAATCAACAGGAACTCTGCAAAGGAAATGCCACATCCAGAGGCTGCATTAGGCTCACTTTTAACATATTGATATTATTGCGTTAATTCTATTCTTTTTATTAAAAGGATAATAAGCTCACTCACTGCAGACAATAAAATGTGTCTTTTTTGCAACACTTTGCCATTTTGTGGAAAAAAAACAACAATAAAAAAGATAAATTGAAATTCTCTTGTATCATTTATTTCATATATATATGATATAAAAAACTTTTATCTTCAGGGAAAGGAGAACCATTATTTCTGCTATCACCATAAAAAATAAAGGGATATGGCTGTTAATCTTCTCATTTATCATACTAACATGCGGGTGTTATCCTGCCCTGAAAAAGGAGGCAGCCACCCCTTCTGAGACGCTCGTTCGTGTACGTTATTTTTACCCGGATTTCCTTGATGATATGGACATTGCCTCTTTTGAGCAGGCAGTATCAAATAACCTCAGGTACCTGAAAAGGCTTCCAGAGGAGAGGACATTCAGGTTTGGCACAGAGATATACAGCAGGAATCACATGATAGAAAGCCAGGACACCCTGCTCGGTCTTATTAAAACTATAAAAGACCCTGGCAGGCTCAGGAATGAGATAAAGAAACAGTTCAACCTTTACAGGGCCGCCGGCAGGCTAACCAGCAAAAAGGTGCTCTTCACAGGGTATTTTGAACCCATATATGATGCAAGAAAGTCCCCGGATGATGTGTATAAATACCCTGTATACCGCATGCCTGATGATCTTATAAAGATAGAGCTCTCCCTTTTTAGAGAAAAATACAAGGGCGAAAGCATTATAGCAAGGATTCAGGGAAAAGAGGTGCTGCCCTATTACTCCAGGATGGAGATAGAGGATAAAAACAGGCTCATGGATAGAAGCCTGGAGATAGCATGGCTTAAAGACCCTGTTGATGTTGCATTCCTCCATATACAGGGGTCAGGCCGGCTCAGGCTTGACGACGGGACATTTATCCCTGTGGGGTATGAATCATCAAACGGCAGGGGTTACAGGAGCATAGGTAAATACCTAATTGACAAGGGGTATCTTACAAGGGAAGAGACTACCATGCAAAGCATCCGCAGGCTTTTGGCAGAGAGGCCTGAGATAGTTAATGATACCCTTAACTATAATGATTCATATATCTTTTTCCGTGAGCTCAAGGAGGGTCCGCTGGGGAATATAGGTGTCCCTCTTACCCCCGGAAGGTCTATTGCACTTGACTCAAGGCTATTTCCAAGGGGGGCGCTCTGTTTTGTAAAGAGTGAAAAGCCTGTTGAAAACAGCAGGGGAGAGATAGAGCGCTGGCAAAAGTTTTCAAGGTTTATGGTCAACCAGGATACGGGCGGGGCCATAACAGGGGCCGGCAGGGCAGATATCTTCTGGGGAAGCGGGGCATATGCAGAACTTGCTGCTGGCCACATGAAACATGAGGGAGAACTCTATATCCTTATAAAGAGGTAAGAAAAGCTGAAAGCATGAAGATAAACCTGGCAGAGAAGATACAAAAAGCGCTAAACAGGAGAAGGCATGGAGAGGTGCCAAATAAAAATGGTTGTCTTATCCACGCGGCGGTTCTTATCCCCCTGCTTAAAACTGAAAGCGGCTATGAGGTGCTATTCACCGAAAGGACGCACTTGGTGGAACATCATAAGGGGCAGATATCCTTTCCGGGTGGCGCTGTTGAGGATATTGACAGGGATTATGAGGAGACCGCTCTGCGGGAAACGTTTGAAGAGATAGGCGTTTCGCCTGGTGATGTAAAGGTGCTGGGTAGACTGGATGATGAGCTGACTGTGGCCTCTAACTTTATTGTCCACCCCTTTGTGGGCAAAATTCCATATCCATATGAATTTATAATCAACAGGGAAGAGGTGGAGAGGGTAATTACTGTACCAGTTGAACTCTTTTTTCATGAGAACGCCCACCTGCATCCCAGGTCAATTGATTTTGATACCTTTACCTATGAAGGCCCTGCATACAGGTATGAAGACATCACCATATGGGGGGCAACAGCAATAATAATGCATAAATTCATGGGGCTTATAAACGGAAATTTAAGCTTGCCTGATAATTACTAATAGTATATATGTACACCCCTGATCGGGATGTGGCTCAGTCTGGTAGAGCACCGCGTTCGGGACGCGGGGGTCGCTGGTTCAAATCCAGTCATCCCGACCATCCTTATAGGACCTCAAATGACCGAAACAAAGATCACTCTCCCAATAACCGGTATGACCTGTGTAAACTGCGCCATGAATATTGAGCGTGCACTCAAAAAAAAGGTGCAGGGGGTTACAGGTGTATCTGTAAATTTTGCTACTGAACGGGCAGAGGTTACCTTTGATCAAGCAACAACAGATATTCAAACCATTGTCGCTGCAATAGAAAAGGCAGGCTATGGCGCCATAATACCTGTTGATGATATGGAGGATGAGGAGACAGCCGTCCGTGAGAAGGATTCACAGGATCAGAAAAAGAAGTTTATTATCGGGCTCATCTTTACCTGCCCGCTCTTTATCATCAGCATGGCAAGGGACTTCGGGCTTACAGGCCCATGGAGCCATGCATCATGGGTGAACTGGCTCTTTTTTTGCCTTGCCACACCTGTTCAGTTTTATACTGGTTATGATTACTATGTGGGAGGGTGGAAGGGTGTCATTAATAAAAGCGCAAACATGGATCTGCTTGTGGCGCTCGGCTCATCAGCGGCCTATTTTTACTCCATCATACTCCTTTTTTTCCCTGATCATGGTCACCATGTTTATTTTGAGACATCAGCAGTCATAATTACCCTTATCAGGCTGGGCAAGATGCTTGAGGCAAAAACAAAAGGGAAGACCGGCGGGGCGATCAGGAAACTCCTTATGCTCAGACCAAAGAGGGCTACCATCACTAAGGATGGCGTGGAGAGAGAGGTTGCCATCTCTGAAATCCATACAGGCGATATGATAGTTGTTCATCCGGGTGAAAATCTCCCTGTTGATGGTATTATAACAGAAGGGGAATCCGCTGTTGATGAATCCATGCTCACAGGTGAACCTTTGCCCGTGGATAAAAAGATAGGAGAAAAAGTAACTGGCGGCACAATCAACCAGGAGGGAAGGCTCATATTCAGGGCAACCGCAGTTGGAAAGGAGACTGTTCTTTCAAGGATAGTAAAGATGGTGCAGGATGCACAGGGGAGCCGCGCTCCCATACAGGCCATCACAGACAGGGTGGCCGCCGTTTTTGTACCTGTTATTATCATCCTCGCCATTATTGCCTTTGTGTTATGGTGGGTAATGGGTGGGGATTTTGTTTCTGCCATGATAAGGATGGTGGCTGTGCTGGTGATAGCATGCCCGTGCGCACTTGGACTTGCCACCCCGACCGCCATTGTGGCAGGCACAGGAAAGGGTGCGGAAAAGGGTATCCTGTTTAAGACAGGTGTGGCCCTTGAGCAGGTTTCAAAGAGCGATGCGATAGTACTTGATAAAACAGGCACTGTTACCACTGGTAAACCAACAGTAACATCGGTCATATCCCTTGATAATAATCTATCCGGGGATCACATCCTCAAACTCGCTGCATCTGTTGAGCAGGGATCAGAACACCCTTTAGGAAAGGCCCTCGTGAATGAGGCCAAAAACCGTGGTTTAACACTCTCTCCCCCTGTTTCATTCAGGGCGCATGGCGGCGCAGGTGTTCAGGCGGATATAGAAGGTGCAAAGGTCTATGCAGGCAAACCTGAGTGGTTTACAGGGCATGGCATCAATATAGAAGGGGCAAGGGCATCTGTTTCTGCGCTTCAGGAAAAGGGGAACACTGTTATACTTGTTGGAACAGAGAGGATAAAGGGTCTTATTGCCCTTTCTGATACAATAAAACCAGAGGCCAAAGATGCAGTATCAGGGTTGAAACAGATGGGCATAAAAGTAATTATGCTTACAGGTGATAATCATAAAACCGCGAGTTCAATTGCATTAATGGCAGGCATAGATGAGGTTATCGCAGAGGTAATGCCGGAAGAAAAGGCAAATAAAATAAAGGATCTTAAAGGAAAAGGGTTTAAGGTGGGCATGGTTGGTGATGGGATCAATGATGCCCCCGCACTTGCACAGGCGGATGTTGGGATTGCCATAGGCACAGGGACAGATATTGCAATAGAGTCAGCAGACATAATACTTTCAGGCGGCGACCTGAGGGGAATACCAGCGGCTATCAAGCTCAGCAGGCGAACAATGGGTGTAATAAAGCAGAACCTCTTCTGGGCCTTCTTCTATAATGTGGCGCTCATACCTGTTGCAGCAGGGGCCTTATATCCGTTTGAATTTTTACCCATCTTCCTGCGGCAACTTCATCCCATACTGGCAGCGCTGGCAATGGCCATGAGCAGCATTACGGTTGTATCAAACAGTTTAAGACTGTACAGGTCAAAATAATGGATAACGACATAATTAAACTCCCCATAGACGGTGTAATAGACCTCCACACCTTTTCACCAAAGGATGCCGCTGATGTGGTGGATGAATACATAAATGCCTGTGCTGAAAAAGGGATTTATGAAGTACGCATAATCCATGGCAAGGGAAAAGGGGTATTAAGGAGGATAGTCCATTCCCTTTTAGATAAACACCCTCTTGTCAATAGATTTACCCTTGATTCAGGGGATTCAGGCTGGGGTGCAACAATAGCCTATCTTAAAAAGAATCAATAGGACAAAAACATATTCGTTCATCAGTGTCACTGTTTCTTTCATAAATATATATCAGTTTTACCAACATCCGCTATTTATACAATGACAGACCATTTTCCAATTGTGATGCGAGCCGCTCAGCCATTAGCTTTAACTCCTCCCCCTTTTCCAGCCCTTCAATAAAACGTTTTGGGATATTGCTCAACCCGGCCTGTGCCCCAGTGAGTGCGCCGGTAAGGATGGCCCGTGCCTGATTCTGCCCCCCGCCATTTATGGCATGCAGGACTGCGGACTCAAAATCATTATGAAACCGGGCAGAAAGATAATAGGCAGCAGGGAGCTGATGGTAAATAGCGCATGGCATACCATAAACTATAGATACCTTCCAGGCAGGTTCAATGCGGATATCAGGGTCAGCGGCTGCCGCTGCCATATGGGATGGTGTAATCAATGCATCAGGAGAGGCAAAGCGCCCGGCCCTTGGCGGATCAGGGTCTCCCGGTTGCGGCGGCTTCATATTATCGCGGACAACAGAATGAAAAGGGAGCTTCCCGCTTTTTACGAGGGTCATAAGCTTTCCGGATATCATTTCGTCGAGCCTGTTCCCCTGCACAAGGAGGCCAACCACAGCGCCAAATGCGACGGTCATGGATACAACCGTGTCATCAATCTGTGTAAGTATGGTGTTGCTAGTGATTGCAGAGGCAAGTTTTGCAGGATTAAGGGCATACCGGACTGCTATTGCAAGTGTCCTTTCTATGGCCTCTGTTGTATCTGCATGGCCGCCAGTCTTACCCCATGGCAGTTTCTCCTGAACGCGTCTTCGCCATGCCTCACGAATAGACTGGCTTGTGTAGCGGCCAGGGCCGCTTACAGGGGCGCCATCCAGCAGAGGGAAAAGCTCTTCATCCATCCTGCGGCAAAAATCCTGTTCATTGTATTCCCCATTCTCAACAAGGGAGTGGAGCATAAGCCTGAGAATAAACCCCGCCTGAGAGAGCTGACCCGCCTTAAGACCATCATGGTATCGACCGGGTTTAGGGTCAGTGTATCCGTCTATCCACGCACCATACTCTCTGCGAAGCTCATTGAGATCATAATACCAGTGCGGGCCAACACCCAGCGCATCGCCAATAAATGCCCCCATTATGGCGCCTGTGGCTCTATCTTTTAAACCTGAATTGTTAAACATTTGCACTCCTTTATATTTAACGCTCCATAGCCTTTTTCTTAAGCTTGTCAGGCATCTTTTCTATTGCATATCTTAATACCGTCCTTGGCATCGTAGCCTTTCGTTCAAGCACATACTGATACACCTCGTCCATGTATTTATCAGCAGCAACCTTTAACATCCAGCCGTATCCTTTCTGTACCATATCATCCGAATCAGTCAGAAGAATATCCGCTACCTCAAATGCCTTTTCAAGCTGTTTACCCTTTTTAAGGGAGGGGATAAGTATAACAGCAGAGGCGCGCCTGAGCCACCTGTTTTTTGATTTTGTCCAGGTCAGGGTTTTTGTTATAAGGTCAGGATACATAACAATGAGTTCACCAAAAAAGCCTGCACAGAAGGTGTCACACCTGCCCCAGTTATCCACATACTTTTCAAGCCATGCTTCAAACCGGGTAAAATCCGATTTGGTGAATTGTTTGCTTATCTTTAAAATCCAGATGGAGGCAACCCCTGATTCTCCCGGCTGATCCATCTTGTATAACATCTCACAGGTGTCAAGCAGATCATCTTTAGGAATATCTTTAATCTGCTTGAATACTTCACCTGCAACCTTTTTTATTATCGGCCCCTTGAACCCGATCGGATTTTTCAACTCCTCTTTAAACCATCTCTGATAATCCATCTTGTTTTCAGGTTTATCATATTTAACAAATTCTTTTCGCAATGCCTGAATAATACTGTTATTAACAGCCATATGTTCTCCATATTTATTCTGATGAAGCTTATAACAGACAGCGACTTGTCTCGCCATAGTTTTATACGAAGGCGGATCAGCGTTCAGCCAAGTCTTCCCCTCTTGTTCCTACGGTCACCGTGGGAATATTATTTTTTGACGCTCTGCGTCCTCTTGCCCAGGATGATGCTCATTATTAAATACCTGATCCCCTTTTAACAACACTGTCTTTAGTGTATTTCACAGTTTCTTATATTCTTAATGATGTAACACTCATTACATGGTACATGATAATTACTAATATCCCGACCGTTACATGATTGGATTTATCCATGCATGTTAATATACATCCTCAGATTTTTTAAACTGCAACCTGCTTGATATATTCAAATGAACTATCATCAATCTGGCTGATCTCCCAGTTATTCTGTAAATTCAACCAGAATTGAGGGCTGCCCCCAAGTGCCTTTGAGAGCTTCATAGACATTTCAGCGCTTATACCTCTTTTGCCACGACAGATTTCATTGATTGTTTTTGGCAAAACCCCGATATGCCTTGCCAGTGTTGTTTGAGACAGCCCTATTTCATCAAGCTCATCTTTCAGTACTTCACCAGGATGAACAGATGTGTAATGTATTTTATCCATAATAAAACTCCCTATTTATGATAATCGGTAATCTCGACATCAATGGCGTTTTCTTTTTCCCACTTAAAGCAGACCCTGTATTGGTCATTAATCCTTATACTGAACTGCCCTTTGGGTTAATAATATTAATAAATTGTCAATTCGATTTACAATCTATGCATTTGGCGAAGTCTTTATAGATAAAATATGTATTGAAGCTTGATCGGGATAGACTTCGCTTATTCATTTCCTGTATCAGGTTTTATCTGCTTTATATCCCTCTCCAACTCGTCCAGGCTACTTTCATATGACAGTTTCTTCTGCTCATTTCTATATTTTTTAAGTTCGAGTGCTGATTTTTCCAGGGCCATTTCATGGCTTATACTCCCTGCATGGCTAAGGAGTTCTCTCCCATTGAGTTGAAGGATTGTATCAAGCCGCTCTATCCAGTCCTTCATATACATGGGGATATGCTGCTGCGCCATTGTTTCTGCAAAGGCAAGATACTGTTCAACAAGAAGACCAAGCAGTTTTATTTCATCTTCAATAAGGTAATTTTTTGCAATGATTACATCGCCTTTACTGATCTTGCCTGTATCCTTTTTATCAAAAGATTGCATCCCTAAAAGCGGTAAAGAAGCATCTACACGGCGATAGACAAGTTCCGCAGCGGTCTGCCTGCTGATTGCCCACAGGAGTTTGTTCTGGACAATCTTGAAAAATTCGATAGTTTTCTCATCCTTAGGGTCATAATCAATACTGGTTGTATAAATATCCTTGATTTTCTGGTAAAAAAACCGCTCCGAAAGCCTGATTTCCCGCAGTCGTTCCTGCAATTCATTAAAATAGTTCATTGAATTGCCAGTTTTGAAGCGTTTGTCATTCAGGGCAAACCCTTTAACAATATATTCTTTCAGCCGCTGAGTAGCCCATATCCGAAATGTGGTACCCTGCTGCGATTTTACCCGATAGCCGACAGAGATTATCACATCCAGGTTATAATAATTAGGTGCTTTCTGCTGAAATTCGGAAATTCCGAATTTCTTCATTACCTCACTCTCAACCAGTTCACCTTCTTCAAATATATTTTTTATGTGCTCGTTAATTGTGGATTTCGCTTTACCGAAAAGCTGTGCCATCTGATCCTGTGTCAGCCACACTGTTTCATCTTCCAGATGGACATCAATGTTTATCCGTCCATCATCGGTTTTATAAAGGATAATTTCAGACTGGTTGGTCTCTTCTTTCATAATTTCTAATCCTTAATATTCAAGATAAAATATTTAACACTCCATAACCTTTTTTATTACTGGCCCCTTGAACCCAACCGGATTTTTCAACGCCTCTTTAAACCATCTTTGATAATCCATCTTGTTTTCAGGTTTATCATATTTTGCAAATTTTTTTTGCAGGGTCTGAATAATACTGTTATTAACAGCCATATGTTCTCCATATTTATTAACGACGCTGATAGGTTATAAGCCTTGATATTGTTGTTTCTTAGTTATTTATTGACATCCCCTGGTTTACACGTTTAGTCTTTATACCCTTCACAAATATAAGATCATCCCCTATTTATTAAGGACTTATATTAGGCAGCATTTTCCAGAATGCTATATAGGGTTTGGATAAACTTCTTACCGGCATCATCCAAATCCGTGCCCAAATCAAATACTATCGTTCTAACACGAATTCCACCCGGCTTTGCATCAAAAGGAACCAGTGATTCACTTGGGTAAATCAGCGCTGCCTGCTGGCAAGAAACAGCATCAGCATATGCAACAACTTGGTAATAATCACTTGGTGAAACTGAATTATCTCGTTTATATTTTGTATCTAATACGCAAAGGGGTTTCTGGGACTGGCGGTCGGAAATTAAAATATCCATCTGCATGCGTAAAGTACTCTGCTTACCTATGTATAACGATTCCTGCCTCTGAACTAGATACCGAGAATCAATCTTTTCTTCAAGCCAACGAGAGACAAATAGTTCGAAAAGATGAGCCATATCCACAAGAAAAGGAATCATAGAATGACCTCCCGTGTCCTGCGTAGGACCTGTATTATCAAGAAAGAACCGGCAAAGTTTATGCAGTATTTCGTAGTCTGCATTAAGTCGGTTATATGTCCTATTAGCGCAGCCAATGCCAGTGAAACATTTCAGACTAATAGAGTTGCGAAGGATGCGGTCGGCTTTCCGGGCAACATTAAGGGGTTTCTCTCGTGTGAGTAAACCACTACGGACTATGTTATGTAGAGTCCAGGCTAATATCTGATTATCTTCAATATCAAGGGTATGGTCTTCAGAATAGCAAACAACCCTTGACCTCACAGGACTGCTGCAAAGAACTCCAAGGTCCAGTTTTCCTCTAACAAAAGACAGAGAAGTGTGTTCCTCTATATAAGTTCGGTATAACCCTTGGCGGATCCTCTTTAGTACTCGCTCAGCAAGAACGGTGGCTAGTCTTTCATAGAAATCTCTAATTGAATTCGACTCGTAGTGCCCTTCAAGCAATTTAAAGGACTTAAGGTCGTACGCATATTCTAGCATACCGAAAAGATTACGGAGCGTGACTTTGGGTTTTAAGGAAATGCCTCCATAATTTGCAAGTGGTATATAACCCACCCACCCCAAGGATGTAAGTCGCCATTTATACTGCGTTTTTAGTGTAGGCCATTCAACATTGACCTTATCGCCGTATTGAATGTAGATCCTTTGAGCTTCCTCTTCAGGTAGGTTGCTTCTCTGAAAATAGCGAGTCTCGAACTCAACAAGTTCTATCGTTTGATGTGGACTCATACACCAATCCTTGAGTGAATGACATCCCATCTGAAGGCGGCTACTGTTTCAGGCTGCGTGAAGAAATACTCTTCCAGATATGTCTCGATTTCCATTTGCCAAATATGTTCAAGCTTTTCGGGAAGCTTATCTGTCATAAAAAAAGAAATACCGAGTGAGAAATTTTTGTCATTGATTTTCGTATTGACTTCGCGAAGTAATGCTATGAGACCACTGGCGTCAAAGCCACACTTAGATTGAAAACTCCTCAGCACTTCAAAGTCTGGGGAAAGCTCCAGAAACGCGAATCTACGTCGCAGAGCAAAGTCGACAAGGGCGATAGACCTATCAGCGGTGTTCATCGTACCAATAATTCTCACATTCGATGGAATCGAGAAGCGTGTGCCATTGGCGAGCGGGATCTCCTTGTTTCTATATTCTAGAAGATACATGAGCTCACCAAACACTTTTGAAAGATTCGCACGATTGATTTCATCTATTATCAGAACACAAGGCCCGGAACAGGGCTTAGCTTGCCTGCAAAATGAAAGAAATCTACCAGGTTTGAGGTCGAATACTAGGTTCCCTTTTTCATCTGTGTCCGGACGAATACCTTGCATGAACTCTTCATAGGCGTATGCTGGATGGAACTGTATGAGTTCTACAAATCCGTTACCTTCTCCTATGATATGCCTAGCGATATGGTCGGCGATAAAAGTCTTGCCTGTTCCTGGTGGGCCGTAAAAAATGGCTTGGCCCTTACGTTCAATGGCAGCTTGCCAATCTTGGAGTTTTGAAATTGGTAACCCCGTAACTTCGGAGCATTGCTCAAGAGTAAAAAGCGGATTTTCTTTCATCTGGAGCGTATTATTTTCTTCCTTCTCGTCAATTATACTTCTTATAGTTTCATATTCTTTGGTCGTAAGCTTGAAAAGACTGCCCTGGTTGTTAATAAGAGGCTCACAATCCTTAAGCTCTGGAACGCTCTGCAATTGAAGCAAGGGAACTGGCTCTGAGAATTGTTCTATCTTTTCAAATTCGAAGGCTTCACCCTCCGCAGATTCATGTAATCCTTTCGTGACCTTACAGAGAGCCACAACCTGCCTCGTAGGAGAAGCGACATATCCAATCAGCAAATCATTGGGCTTAATTTTCTGGAAATACTGGTATACTCGCCTCTTGTTGCCCTTCGTATTATGTGATGTATAGGTCTGGCGTGTGCCAATTGGAGGGTCCGTGAGATCCCATATCCTTGGATTAGCATTCAACCACCAGTAGGCTACCGTATCATTTTCCAGATTATTTGAAAGGTCTCCTAATGAATGTTCAATACCTAAGAGCGATTCTAAATATTTGATAAATCGATTAAACCGCGTTACATCCGTGATTGTTTTGAGCGCGAAATTATTCTCGGCTGATACAGTCCATTCCCCTTTCTTCTTCCAGTCTACTTGACGTACATGTTTAAAGTATTCTCGTGACTCATCGAATTCGTAGTCAGATGATATTATGCCATACCCAATTATCCTATCACGTCCAACCTTCGCAAAAACAATATCACCAATCCGCATTTCATTGCAGAATGCGAAGTTGCTAGTTGCATTATTCTTTTTAGAAGAGTCGGATTCAAGGTCTTCATCCCTCAACGCCTTCGCTATAGCCTCTTTGTTTTTATATTTATGGAGATCTCCAAGACTGTCCCACCCTATGGCCATAATTCCTTCTTCATAAAATTCGTCCCAGTGTTCGCCACCCCTTCCCGGAGCAAAAAGCCAATATTTCTTCCCGTATGATATCGTAGGCTCTTCTACCATTTGAATATCAGGCTCGTCGTTACCGGAGAGCCATGCATCATGCGAGATCATATAAAATGGGATATCGAATGAACTTCGGACATTTCGTAGGTACTCCTGATATGTTTCATAGTCCGAAAGGTTCTTTACCTCTACACCATTTTTAATTAGATAAGCTCTATTTGTACTGTCCAAGTTAATGTAGTCTTTTGGCGCAATCCAGAAGAGCCCCATCGTGATGTTGTAACTTACACACTTCTGCTTAAGGACTGCATTAAAAGTCTCTGCCATTATGTCACGGTCTAGAGCTTCACCGAACAGCTGCCAAAGATTACTAATGTCACTCAAGCCTCTTTCCTTCTTGTAGGTAAAGAATCGTGCATGTTGATTATTGACAATAGGTATGCCAGAAAAGTCAGATGGGATTCTACACGAGAGGTCCCATTTTGCAGTTAGATGGCGGATGATTTGAATTCTATGTTCAGTTTTGATGCCGCGGTTAAAATTTGCAAAGAATGTAAAAGGATCTATTTCATCAAGAGTTCGTTGAGTCCCATCTGGGTATCTGTCATCAGTTGAGATGATTGGTATACCTTCGTTTCTCATCTCATTCATGAATGCGATAAGCTCATCTTGCCTGTCTTTATATTCTCGTAATTTTTCTGCCAGCTTTCCATATGTTTCTACCCAAGTGAATTTCTCTTCCATTCAATCCCCCAATTCATGTTGTGAAACCAAATAATTCCCATACATTCTTCTAAAATGGCGATTTTCTTTTAACAAAACCTGCATAATTGCTTACAACTAAATATTTAATAAATTCTTTGATTTTGGACCCCAAAATAGCCTACCGGTGAGTCTTTTCACACGTCTGGTTAATTTATTTAACACTTTTCCAATGGACTTAGCCAATTTTTTATGAATATATCGTTTTTATCATGAAAGAGTGGGGTCTGCTTGTCGACATTAGACAACATTTATTACCAAGCTCCTGTTATATTTATCAAAGACTACTTTTAACCTTATACTTTGCTTTTGGCTCCTCAACCTGGAATCCAATTCTACGTTTGGGTTTTTCCTCCTCTTTACCCTGTTAAATAAGATTTGAGCCTTCTTTTGATATACATTTTTCCATGGTATGTTTTCAAATATTTCTCCCTATGAGTTGCATCTTCTTGATTGAGACAGGCTTCATAATATATCAATTTCATTGGTCGTCTTCCTCTGGTAGATTCAACCTGCCCTTTATTATGTTGCTCAAATCTTACCTTGAGATTTTTTGTGAATCCTGTGTAGAGATTACCATCCTTCTCACTTATTAGCACATATGTATAGAACATAGTTGCATCCTCTCAAGGTATTTAACTGGGTGAATCATGAGGGCCTTGATCGCTTCAAACACCAGTCGAAACTGTTGGTCATATTTCATTTCCATTTCATTGATTTTTTTCAGTAGGTCTTTGTGGGCATAAATCATCTCTCTAATTTTCACAAAAGCCCGCATGATTAGGATATTCACTTCGATGGCCTTCTCACTGTTCAGCACAGAGGAAAGCATAGCAACCCCCTGTTCTGTGAAGGCCATAGGCAAGTATTTGGAATGCTCCCCTCTCTTTAAGGTGCCAAATTGACTCCTTAAAGAATCATACTCCTCTTTAGTGAGTTCCAACATGAAATCTCGCGGAAACCTCCTGCTATTTCTGCGGACAGCACGCTTTAGTTGTTTGGTTTCAATGCCATACATCTGTGCCAGGTCACTGTCCAACAATACCTTCACACCCTGGATTAACAGAATCTTTTCTTGTATTGTTTCTACTGAAATTGAATTTGTCATGAAATTTCCTTTTTTATCCATAAAGTTACCATGTAAAGTTGGATGTCTCAATTTCATATTATTACTTTTTGAGGTCACAAATTGTGACCTCAAATTCGCAAACTCTTCTTTTGAAAGCTCAAATACAAAATCCGTCGAAAACCTGTCCAGATTCCTTTTTACCGCAATGATGCAATTTTGGGATTGATGCTATGGGTTTACTGCTAAGGGGCTACAAAATCAAGAAGAAAAGCAGGCTGTAGCTTTTTAGACTTTAGACCTTCAGCCAACACACGATAAAAGCCAGAGATCAGAAATCGGAGATCAGTATCAAAGCAGGTTTACACCAGCGAGCTTCAGTGGACAAATCCGCAGGCGCTAACAATTGCCGCTTGTTATGTTCATCGGTGCATAATTTTAAGTAGAGTTTCTATTCACTAATGGCAGACATGGAATGGATTTTCAAGCTATTTATCGGAAATGGCAATGTTGCCAAATCCGATAAATAGAAAATTTTAAAAAATAATTATATGTAATAATAAGCTCTTATCCAGTTTAGTGCCTTTGATAAATAGCAATAAAAATCCAGGCTTTTACTTAATTAAAGATCGGGGTTAGAAGAAAAATTTATGCTGTTATTCTTAAAGCCTCTTGAGCTTTAATAGGTAACTGGATTGAGATAAAGTAGGCCTCCGGATAGAGATAATCCTCACCGGACTCATCAACGATTCTAAAGTACCCTTCCTTTTTTGCATCATCATCCGGCATAACCTGGTAAATCTTCCTTTTTTGCAGATCTTCAGAATCTTTGTTTTCTATGCAAAGCACAGATATCGGTTTTTAATTTTCTTTTGTCATAATTAATATTCATTACTACCTGGAATAATGTGACCACACCCTTACAGGAAAGGGTTGAATATTTCTAACCGATTATCAATGACCTGACCGTGCTGGAGGTCTTCTGTGTAGAGGATATTACATCTGCCCTTTATCGCAGCAGCAACAATCATGCTGTCCCAATAGGAAAAATGATATTTATCTCTGATACGCCATGTTTCCCGAATCATTTCTAAACTGATAGCAATTACAACAGAGTTATCAATTAGTTCCTGAACCGTATCCTTTATGATTTGATCAGAAACATTGTGCTTTATTAAAACACTTGAAAACTCATTCAAAACCTGGACACTTGTAACTGGATGAGTATTTATTTTTTTAATAAGGTTAATTGCGGAGTTACTTTTATCTATGCTGTTTTCATCCCGGAGCTTTGCATAAACCAGGATATTGGTATCCAGGAATGGCTTATCTGGTATGAAGTTCATCTCTCGTATATTTTTTAATTTTATCTACTTTTATCGGGGCTGATACAAACATTTCCAAAGGGTGTTTGCAAACCTTATTCTTTTTCTTATTACTTGCGGTATGTCTGGCTTTTAAAAACTCATAAAAATCAAGTAGCTCTGCCCTTGCAACCTCTGGTAACTCAGATATGTTTATATTATCTTCTCGTTTTCGCATCCATTTCTCCAGATGAATATAAATTCACTATCTCTCTGATAAAGTTGAGTTGATAATACCATTATTATACTGTCGATAGCAAATATTTCTTAAATGAGCCCCTTTTGAATAATTATTTATCTGAAAGAGCGGTGTCCCCCCATGGTATTGGACAACAAAAATTCCCCAACTCCTGTTATTTTATCGAAGACTACTTTTAATCTTATACTGTGCTTTTGGCTCCTCAACCTAAAATGCAATTCTACATATATCGTGTCCCACCCCAACTTGAAGTCACAATTTGTGACTTCAAGTTATCAAACCCATTCACCGAAAAGAATAAGCTTTTACAACTCGACTCATTTCAATGTTTTAATTTCTTCAGCAATCGGCATAAAATATTTTTTGAAAGTGGGATAAGCTTCCAGCATTGCGTAATGTCCTACCCCTTCCATAAATGTAAGTTTGCTGCCCTTTACTTGATCAGCCAGCGCCTGTGTGGTGTAGGGAGGTGTTCCCGGATCATAGGTGCCGGTTAAGAGGTACAGTGCACACTTGGTAGTATCAATGTCCTGGGCCTTGCCTGTCAGATTATGGTCAAAGGAGTAGTAGTAACAGTCTCCGGCATATATTCCGGGATAGGCGTTACCATAATCCCAGCCAACCTCTCTCTGGGTGTTCTGGGTGGCATATGGTTTCAGGGCTACAACTGCCTCGTTTGTTGTCGCAATTTCCATATTGCTTACCTGAGGATTATCATGTCTCCATTTCAAGTTTTCCGCCATCTTGTTTGCCTTATCATCAGTAACTTCTGAAGCGGTAGCCAGGGCAGCTCCGATCCCAACTGTGGCGCGGAATTTTTCCGGGCAATAATAGGCAAGATCGGCCGCCAAATGGCCGCCCATGGAACAACCCATATAGGCCGGCCTGTGTAATTGCAGTGCATTGATAAAAGCATCATAGAATTTCAGGAGGAAATCCAAAGTGAGTTTGTATTCATTGTTCCACCATGGATAGTTCTCAGGCGGAAGGGACTTACCATGATACGGCAGGTCGTGGGCAATAAAACGAAAATCCTTTGTCAGTTCCGGATCGTTCATCATAAAGCGATATTCCTGGTTATTGGCACCGGCGGTATGTTGAAGCAGAAACGGTATGCCCTGTCCGGCCTCTTCATAATAAACACGATATTCAATACCATCCACTACTATATAAATATAACGCCCAATAACAGGCTCGGTGCGCACATTGGGTTTGACCGGTAAGGGGTCAACCTCCACAAAACCATCATTATTATAAAAAGCACGCAACTGACGCAAAAGTTCATCGAGCAAATATTTATACTGCAATGCTTTAACGCCGGAACTGATCTTAAATCCATGATACATGGAACCTATAAAAAGTGAATTATAGAAAGGCGGGGGAGAGACAGAAAGCATTTTTTTCCACTGTTCATCAGTAGCATTAATAAACAGGTCTGCTGGCACGTCAGCCCCAGTTATTTTAACATCAACGGGGGTTCCATTTTTAAAGGTAATCACATAGGCGCTGCCATCAAATTGCAGTTTCAGGTCCCCGTCAAAATAGCGGGCAGCTCTTTGTAAAACATATTTTTTAAATGCCTCATTTACGAAATTAATCATGTCGATATTAATCACTATAAAATCCTCCAATACATGATTTTGTTTTAAAAAGTTAAATGTAGATATCTTATTTTGTTTGATGTTATGGGTTTGGGTTAAAAAAGCAAGGGAAATTTCAATGATCAATTATCAATGAACAATGATCTGGGAAAATTATATTCATGATTTTCCGCGTCGCCAGGGATATGCCGAGACACACCCTGCTTCGTGACAGAACTTCAGGCTTCAGTTGTTTACATATAGGGGTTTGCTGTTGGCTCTTGTTACCTATTTGAAAGAGTCAAAGGCAGCCCCCCTCTTTAATAATTACCCGTCATCTACTTAAAACCTGCTGAAACGCTATATCTTGACCGGTATTTTTGACTCACACGGCACCCCTGTCTGACAGAAACCGCAACCATAAGCCTCTTTGGGCAGACCAAATTGTTTTGCTGCATACACGGATGTAGTATTGCATTGATTAAGACATGCAGTCTTGTCATGACCGAATTTTGAAACAGCCTTTGCCGGACAGCGCTTTATGCACATGCCGCATGTCCCCTTTGCATAGTGGAGACAATAGGCATGATGATCTGTATATGGCCGCGGGGTTGGAGGGACCTTGATTTGTACCACCACTGAGCCACAGCGTATCGCCTTTCCAACCGGGGTTATAAGGCCATCGCACAGCCCAAAGGTGCCAAGACCAGCGGCGTAAGCCGCATGCCGTTCCGACCACTGTGAAGCCATGCCATACTTTTTGCTAATTTTTACGGGGCTGTTGGTGGGGGCGACTGCCGGATATCCGGATTTTGTGAGTATGTCGGCGATATGCTTATTTAGTTCATCAATAAACTTGCCGCCATAAAACCTCGCCCTGATCCATTTTTCAGATGGAATATCTTTCTTTTTTCTGAGATCCGCCTTGATTGCCTCAGTATGGGGCAGAACAAAGGCAATGACTGAAAGATCAGCAGGCGCAACATGGATTCCAGGATAGACCAGGTTAAAAGCCTCAACAGGGGTATAGTAAAAGGAGCCTATATCATCCTTTAAGAACTGGAAGACAGGATCATCTCCGCTTGCAAAACCGACAAGCGGCTCATCCCAGGCCTTTTCGTTCTCCTTATTCCTGAGGGAGTTATCAGGCGATGTGGCTACATAATCCTTAATGAGTGCGGTGATCCATGCCGCATCTATCTCCTTTTTGGGAGGCTCCGCAGCAATTGAAGTCACACTGGATATCGGTACCAGACCGGTAAGTCCGGTAACGGCTACTCCTTGTGCAGTGACCTTAATAAATTCACGTCGGTTTACATCTCTTTTCATGATCAGTCCTCCTTTCCAAATGTAGGGTAACTGTTAACAATATTTTTATACCTGAATAACCTTTTAGTCAAATCGGGTTAAATCACCTCCGCATCAAGAGTGTCATATTCTTTATAGGTTCAAATAAATCGTATTCCTCTCCTTACAACTGAAAAAGCGGTCCATGCATAAACCTTCAACTAGAAATGAGCTTAGGGAGGTTAAGTTGCTTCATAATTAAAATACCATTAGTTACTTCTGATATATATTTATGCCTCTTGATAACCTGCCCTAATGCATGGAATTACACATAATTCAAGATTTCCCCCGTCGCTAAAGCTATGGCGGACAGGACAGAATCAAGATTTAAGATTTTCCCTGTTAAAAAAAATTTGAAAAATGTTTATTTCACATCTTGCCTTTTTTCATTTAACAGGGTAAAGATTCAACTTTACCGGTGTCGTCCTGGGTCTTCCATCATTGCAAGTCCTTAATGACTCGGCTTTGTTTCAAAAAAGGATTTAAAATTTTCCTTATATAAACCGCAACATGTGCCGATATGGTCTGCACATATATTTGAAACTAAAAATCCTGTTTATATCATGGATAAATGCCGTTAAAATAAGACAATCTAAATATTTAAAAGGTAAGAAAGTGGAAGAAAACAAAAGAAGTTCATTAGAAGAACAGTTAAAAAAAATGATTGAAAATTCAATCAAGAAAAAAGAAGAAAAAGAGAGACCTAAAACCAGAAGCGGGACCGGTAACATTATCCGCCGCAGGGCCGGTGAAAAAGATACAAGGTTTTCCACCCCAAAGACCATTGCATCCGAGTAAACAGCAGGGTTGAACTCTCCTTGATATAAAAATGTGAAGAAAGTTAAGGGCTTATAAATTGACTCATTTATTTTCTCCAGACTGCCATGCTTCAAAATAGGGAAAGTCCTTATGGTTAATAAAATATCCAAACTGGTACTCAAACCTTCGCCCTATCAGGCGATATGACGGGATGCTAAACCTGACTTCAAGGGGCTCTTTATTCCATTGTATCTGCCCGAAAACCATATGAGTATCCTCATGTTTAACAGATGAGTCCTTCCGGTAACGGACAATAAAAAGCAGATTTCCTGGCGGGAGTTCCCTGTCAAGCGTTGCAGTCAAAATGGTTTCACCCTTCTCTTTGCCGACCACACCACCGCTTAGCCTGGGCAGTGCCTCAATCCTTTTTTCATACTTGATGCTTAAATCGTTTAGAAGTTTAATCCAGGTGGTGTTGACCTTTTCCAGATCACAATCTATTGCCTGGAGGGTATCCTGCCAGAGGAGGTGGCTGCCAAGATTAGTTGGCGCCCCTTCTCTGCCCAGGGCACGCAAGGTATCAGAGATAGTCTTGTCTCCATAGGTGTCTGATATTGCCTTTACCCATAGATGCCCCAGTGTATAAAACAGCTCTTCACTATATCTCTTTTTAAAGGATTCCATATCAGCCAGGTCATCAAATGTTATTTTATTTCGTTTCCATGTGGTTACAGATAGGAGATTCTTTGCCTCAAGCTTTTCTTCATCAGGAAACAATGTGTAAGATACATGTTCAGCCAGCCCTTCATTAAAAAAAAGAGTACTGTTCCAGTAGTCATTTATTTTCCTGTTTGATTCAAGAATAGCAAAAACATGTGTTGTTTCATGTGCAAAAACACGAAGCCTATCTTCTAACTTTTTTGTCTTGCGGATATCCATCCTGATCTTGTACAGCGCGGCGATGCCTGCATGTTCATTACTCTCTTCAGTAAGGTCAGCAGCAATGGGGCCGCTATCCTGAGCAAAGAGGAAATCCCTTGTTCTTACATATACCTCATCTGCCCTGCCTATGAGTTCATGGGCTGTTTCTCTGAGGTTCTGTGGATAGGTTAAGTTGTAGTGCTCCGTTGAAAAGGTTGCTGTCTTAAATGAGATATATTGTTCTTTCATCAGGTTCTTTTCCATTTCATCTTTCATCGGACGGTCAACAATGGTTACAAAAAAGATGAAAACTGCAATGGAAGTTGCGATACCAATAATTGTCCCGATACGCTTTTTGAAAAACTGCCGATACCACATTGTGAATTGTTCAGCAGGGGTTGCCCATAAAAACCCTGCAATAAGTAGAGAAATAACTGCAATGCCAGTATTTATATAAAGCAGTTTCCATGGAACCAGAAGGGTCTGACCATAATACTCCATTTTTGTAACATTAAAGATGTTCAGGTATTCTAAAAATGGGAGTTTCTCTTTGAATGAAGATATAAATACCCAGATCATTCCAAGCAGCAGTAGTCCAAATCTCCTGAAAAAGGAGAGTAATAGACCGTGGGAGAGCATGATAAAATTAAAGATTGCCATCAGGAAATAGGCGGTTACCCCCGTCCTTAAATTAAACTGGTCCCCGGTATATGGCTGACTATTAAATAACTGAAGTATCCACTCAGTTATACAGCCCAGCATCAGAGACCCGCAAAGAATTGACAGGGCTGCGATATATTTTGATATAAATACAGCACTGCGGCTGACAGGGAGTGAATAAAGGTACTCAATTGTCATGTCATCATGTTCACGGGGAAAGAGCGCATATGCAGTCATGAGACAGAGGATCATCAGAAAAAGACTTATCGGGACCGGGATATCGGGCTCAAGGTATTCGCATATACCACTCCATGACTTTTCATCCAGCCTTCCGAAAAAAGGTTCACTTATCAACTTTTCAGTAAAGAATAAAATAAGCAGGATTGCTATGGGAAGGAGTTGTCTTATCTCTTTTTTAATTAATGTATATCTCATTCTATATTGACCCGTCTTGATATTATGCGCACTGGAATACCAAGGATATCAGATTCGTATTCAAGGGCCAGGAACACCCTCTCTCCCGAGTTATACTTACCGGTATGGCGTCTTTGATTAGTTACAAAATCGTTATGAATTCTCTGCTCCTCTTTGAGAAGCTCTTCAGGGTATATACTGGCCTCAAAAGGGGAGATCTTCTTGTGAAGCAGCGCACAAACAAACCCTGAAGCAGGTACCTGACTAAAATTGTATTCGTAAACAATATCGCGTATATTCCCCTCTTTTTTTAATAAATTTATTGAACCCTTGAACTCAGGTATTGCTGCAAGCCTTGCCCTGAATTCCGGCTGTGTGGCAATATCTTTTACCCATGCAGTCCATTCGGAAATAAAGGCTTCCCAGTCTTCTCCGGTTGCCTCCTTAAATAGAACAGGCATGGGATGGAACATCTCATAAAGGGTTTCCCTGCTGTCATCAGGGATGTCTCTTCCGAAAACAGACTTAACCAGTTTAATAACAGCTTCATAACCTTTAGCGCTCTGAAGATAGGCAAGGCCTGAATAGGCAACTGCCTCCGCAGCCGGTTCACCAACGCGCTCACGAAAAACAGGCCACTCTTTTATTACCTGTGAATTAAGGCCCTGTTTATCAAGGAGATACATGCTCCGAAGCATAAGGGTCTTATGTGTATCAGAACCCATTGAAAAACCACCATAGGCCCACCAGCATGAAAAGCCGTCATGAAGCCACTGCTTTGGGGCAAATCTGGTACGGTTGCGGGTGATATTATCCAGTATTACCCGCGTAAGATATGCGTTAAACTTGTCAGTACACCAGTCATCAATATCTTTAAAGTTTGCGCGTACAAGGACGCCATCTCTTGATATCAGTTTTGCTGTCTCAAATTTATCCCTGTCAAGGGATTCTGCATAGGCTATCTTTATGGGCGGGACCCTGTTTATACCGAGTGTGTCACGTAAATCTGCGATCTTATTTTCAAGATATCTATTAAGGGCTATGGCATCGGGCTTTATATTGTATTCAAGATATAATATCTCTATGGGCTCTGTCTCGCTCGCTATTACCGCATCACTGCTGAACCTGTATGGCTCCCTGACCCTTTTTGATTCGAGCAATGCAGCGGATAGCATGAACCCGATAAAGATTATCCCGATGACCGCCTTTTCTCTCTGGGTCATTGGTTTGGCAAGGTTCTCTGCGATTGAACCCTCATTAATAAGGGATAAAAAGAGTGCAAGCGCAAGCCAGCCTGAACCCAGCAAAAAGGTTTGAATTAATTGCCTTGCAGGATAGGTGTATCGCTCAAGGGCAAAATCTGAAACCTGTAATGCGAGAGGCCCCTCCTGCATAATATTCAGTTCTGTAGTTATTGAGAACACAAACAGAAAAAAGACGATCAGCAGGTAAACAGGTATGCGGAATTTCCCTGCAAAACCCATTGCAAAAAGGAAGCTCCACACAAAATAACAGAACATGGCGCTTCTTGATAATAGTATGAAAAAAAATTCAGGCTGACAGGGTCAGAGCGGTATGAAAGCCCTGATGATATTAGCAGGGTAAAAACAGCAAAGAATAACAGGAAAGTGAGACCAATAAAATATTTGACCAGTACCATCTCGACTCTGGAAATAGGTAGGGATTCAATAAAAAGCTGGGTCCTGCTGTAATATTCTTTTACTACAAGGCGGTTGCCAAGCACAATAGCGCTCAGGGGTATAAAGAAAAGGAGGAAAGAGCCTTCAGCCGATAAAAAGCCCATTGTCCTTGGCGATACGGCGGTTCCAAGCAGCATGATTCCAAAGATAAATATTAAAAACAGTGGCAGAAAAATAAAAACCAGTATGTTCTGGCTAAAATCCTTCTTTGCAAGTTTGAGCAGGCGGTTCATCTTTACAGTTTCCTTATGGGGTCTCTGACCAGTTCTATGAAGATATCCTCAAGTGACATCTTCTCAACAGACCAGTTTCCTTCTCCATAAGACATGGAGGAGAAGATGTCCGGATTCTCTGCGCTTCTTACAACCAGATGCCTTTCACCATTCAACATCCTGTCCTGGATAATCTCCATCCCATATGACCCTTCAAGGAGGAAAGAGGGCAGCTCTATATCACCGCTGTCAACTGGAGGGTGCCTGAGTAGTCGAACGCTGTTTGAGAGTTCGGACAGGGCACCCTGATAATACATCTTTCCCTTTTCAATTATCCCGATATAGTTTGCAGCGGCCTCTACCTCATCTATTAGATGTGATGAGAAGAATATTGTACCTGTCTTGTTTTCAGCCTGATCGCGCACCATCTCAATAAATTCACGGCGTGCGATAGGGTCAAGCCCTGCGGTTGGCTCATCCAGCAATAATACTGAAGGCCTGTGGGCCAGTGCAAGACACAATGCAAGTTTCGCCCTCATTCCTCCGGAAAATGTTCGAATTTTGCGGTCTTTGGGAAGATCAAGGCCTTTGAGCAGACGAACATATTCGACATCATCCCAGGTTGGATAAAAGCCGCTTACGAAATTTCCAATGGTAACAGGCGTCATCCAGCCATAAAAATTTTGTTCCTGTGCAACATAGCCGATCCTTTGACGAAGCTCTATATGATTTTTGCCCAGTGGTTTTCCAAAGAGGTTTACAATCCCCTTTGTTGGTTTTGTTATTCCCATGAGTATGCGAATCGCCGTTGATTTGCCGGCGCCGTTCCGGCCAAGAAAGCCGTACACATCACCTTCCTTTACAGTAAGGTCAAGCCCGTCCAATGCCCTCACCTTTCCATAGCTCTTTGAAAGGTTTTTTAATTCTATTACATCAGGAATAGTCGCAGTAAGTTCAATCGCAGGGGGTTGAGTCTCCTGTAAGCCAAATCCTGTATCCATAGATTCATCCTGTTTTTTGAGGTTAGTTTTAATTCAGAAATTCACATTACTTTATTCCGGGGGATGACCCTCAGGATATCAATCCCCATAGTAACCGGGAAAAATCAATTAATAAAAAAATAAAACAGTCCCTGATTTAAAATGCTTAATTATAAAAATCCGCCAGAGGCAGGGAACCTGAAAAGATTTTTACCTGTCCGTGGCGTTTGTGTGGGGTAATTCAATATGTCAGACAAAAATAAGATATCATGTTTAATAATTATGGGTTGAAAATGCAAGAGGAAAAGGGGGATGGAGTCAAAGCCGGAAGCTCAAGGCTGAAAGCTCAAAGCTCAAAGTAGGAAGAAGGCAGATGTTAGTATTCAGAAGTCAGAATTCAGTAGCAAAAGCCCCTTGAGCTCACTGCCGCTATAGCTTTATGAATTCTGGCTTCAACACCGTCCCTATTCCCCTGAATCGACACAGATGTATTTTATAAAAGCCTGACCTTAAGACCTATTATAAATTTTTTTTACCTCCTCATTCTTATACAACTTATTCATATAAAAACCATGAGGTATCAGGCATGCCTCAATATCGGCAGGATTTTTCTCTTGACAGGGATATCCCAGGATGGCCATATTATCCGCATGTCGCTTGATTCGGATAAAATAATTCCGGGATAGGAGATAGAGGAGATATGCAAAAAGAAAATGCCACAAAGAAATACTATACAGGATGTGCTTTGTGTTACCACAGTTGCGGGGTTGAGGTAACAGTAGAGGATGGAAGGGTTGTTAAGGTTGAGGGGCAGAAGTCACACCCGGTTAACAAAGGTATGCTCTGCCCAAAGGGTGAGGTAATGATTGAGCACCTCTATCACCCTGACAGGCTGAAGTACCCCATGAAAAAGGTAAATGGTGAATTTAAAAGGATATCATGGGAACAGGCAATAGCGGAGATAGGCGAGAAACTCAACCGGCTAAAAGAGGAATATGGCCCTGCTGCCCTTGCATTTTTCTGCGGCTCCATTGGTGTTGAGAACCTTGAGATGGTATCTCTCTCCCACAGGTTCAAAGGGGCATTCGGCTCCCCGAATTTCTTCTCTGTTGAAAGCATCTGTTACAGGATGAGGATCAGGGCAAGGCAGATCACCTTCGGGAAGTACCCTGTTGAGGAGATGGATTCTAAACTCTATCTTTTATGGGGGCATAACCCGGACGCATCGGATTTTCCGCTTGCAATGGCCATTGATGAAAACATGAAAAAGGGGGCAAAGGTGATTGTTATTGACCCGAGGCGTATCCCCCTGGCTGACAGCGCGGAGATGTATCTACCCATAAGGCCCGGCACAGACGGCGCACTTGCCCTTGCAATGATGCATGTGATCATTAATGAAAACCTCTATGACAAAGAGTTTGTTGATAAGTGGACAATAGGCTTTGATAAACTGGTGCCCCATGTGCAGCAGTATACACCTGAATGGGCAGAGAAGATTACATATATAAAGGCAGATGATATAAGGACTCTTGCCCGCAGGTTTGCCACCACAAAGGGTGCTGCCATATTCCATGGGACCTGCACCCAGGACCAGTGCGCAAACGGCACGCAGAATGACAGGGCGCTATCCATACTCCAGGTGCTTACAGGCAATATCAATGTCCCTGGCGGATGGGTGATAAGCCCGCGGCTTAAGCTCAAGGATGTAAGCCTCCCATTTAAGGGTAAACCCCTTGGCGCTGATGAATATCCGCTTTTCTATGAACTGTGGGGGAGGACAAGCCCCTATGCGGTAATGAATATGGTACCTGAAAGTGTACCTGACAAGATCCGTGCCTTTTTTGTTGCAGGAGGTAACCCGCTTGTTACCATGCCTGACACCAACGCACTCACAGCGGCGTTCAAAAGGCTTGACCTTCTGGTAGTGTATGACCAGTTCATGACCGAGACAGCAGCCCTTGCCCACTATGTGCTGCCTGCCAGCAATCAGCTTGAGTTCTGTGGCCTTGCCTATAATTACAATGTGTGCCACTGTGTCCCGTACCTTATGTTAAGGCCACCTGTTATAAAACCATATTATGAATGCCGCTCCATACGTGAGGTCTATACAGACCTTGCAAAGGTTTGCGGATTTGCAGACAAGTTCCAATGGAAAGAGGATTACGAGGTGGTTAAAGAGGAGCTTGCGCCCTGCGCCCTGAGCTTTGATTTTCTGCGCGATAATCCTGAAGGGGCCATTTATCAGGAAAAGGAATACACCCTGCGTGATGGGTCATTTGCAACACCTTCAGGCAAGATAGAGATCTACAGCCAGGCCTTTAAGGATGCAGGGTGGGAGCCTCTGCCAGTGTACCGCGAACCTGACAAAAGCCCGCAGGGCCTTTTATGGGCAGAGCTTGGCGAAAAATATCCCCTTATCCTTTCAACCGGGACAAGGGATTTCTATTACAACGGGAGCATGCTGCATAACATGGAACATCTAAAGCAACGATCTCCCCACCCGAAAGCGGAGCTTGGCCCTGAAACCGCAATAAAATATGGGGTTAAGGATGGTGACGATGTTATTGTTGAAACCGACAGGGGCTATGTAAGGATGAAGGCGGGTGTGAGTGACAGGGTCATGGAGGGCGTGGTGCTTGTGCCCCACGGTTGGCCCGGAGAGGGCAACTGCAATCGCCTGACCGACTGCAACTGCAGGGAACCCATAATGGGTTACCCGCAGTGGAAAGGGCTCCTGTGCAGTATCAGGAGGGCGTAACTATCTGCTTATACCTCTAACGGGTGGGTGAACCAAGTCTGTATTTCCTGCTGTTAACTCTCACTCACCCTTTGACCTTACTATATATACAACACACTTAAACCATAATAGCTCAAATATGGTGCATGATTATTGCATTACAGAATATGAAACGTTCATAATCGTTTAGATATTTGTAACCGGTTGAATTAAAAGATTATTTATTTTTGTTTAAATAATGCAGCCATAAAAATGTGTATAAAAAGAATACATTACTGGCCAGTAATCTGTACAGTTAACCCGACTTTCGCTATTCGATTAGTGTTTTAGTAGAAAAGATGATTTTTCGGGGTATAAGTAACTGTAATTATTAGAGAGGGGTGTGAAAACCCGTTGTAGTGAAGACCTACCCCCTTGAATTTGGG